>JBQTIK010000001.1:0-8094 GCA_052388195.1 Nitrososphaerota archaeon
ATATATCAATACTCATGCCTACAGATAAGGATTTTACAGGCACAAACCAGTGCATCTCTTAAATAAACACGGAATCAAACCAGATTCAATTTGCTTTCTATACTATCAAACAAGGACAGACATGAGCTAAGACTGTACATACCATTTTCTGTACTGATATTTTTTGTAATAACAAGATACATCGGCTTTTCTGGATTAACAATTTATCCCACTATAGATAGGGCCACTGCAGTCATCTTGTTCCAGCGAACCGTCACAACATCACTTTCCTATGATCACATGGTAATTGTTGCAGCAGGTCTTGTCACACTCTATTTTCTTATATCGAACAAAAAAATAATTCCAGTACTTGCAGCCTTTGGCGTTTTACAGTTTTATCTATACTACAACTCACAGGTAGCCCTTGACATTTTTGCACTCTTGATGATGCCAGCCATCATATCAATTGTGGTATCAAGCCATTTTGCAAAGAAAAGACTGGTAAAGCAACATAAATGGAAAAACCTCCTGTATGTTTCCACTGCAGTTGCATTTTGCTTTGAGTTTTTTATCATATCTGAATGGATTGTATATCCATTCTTTCCGCAATTTTTCCGAGGTTCTGCCATATGGCATCCTGTTGCACTAGAGTATGATCTTTTTTATGCATTTGCAAGAATTGCGCCAGTCTTTCTTATTTTTGCATCATATTCATTTTTGACAAAGCTTGTCCAGCGCACAGTACATGAATTTTTCAAATCAAAACTAAGATACACAGGCAAGCAAGGCAGCACAGAAGAGGTCCAAAAAAGAGTCTTGCAGCTTCAATCAAAGCTTGAGACAGTTACATCCATGACAAAAAAGCTAGGCTGGTCTGAAAGATTTTTTGGGCTACATTATGTTGAGAAGATAAAAAATGCAATAACACTAGAAAAGACGAGATTAGAAGATTCCAGCTTTAGGCCAAACGTGGTCTTTAGTCCAAAAATAATGCTTGCAGTAGCGTTTGGCATCTCAATAGTATTTGCTTTTTACCCTTATCTTCCAACAATAAATCCGCACTACACCTGGGTATCAGTTGACGATTTTAACTACCAACAGTTTCTCAACCAGATGCACCAGCAACAAACCATCCAAGAAAAGCTGCAAGAGGCCTTTGTCATCTCAAGTGGAGACAGGCCACTTACACTTATTCTGATGTACTCTTTTCAGCACTCCCTTGGCTTGGATGTAATGACTGCAGTAAGGTTCTTTGCACTCTTTTTGGGTCCTGGATTAGTTCTTGGTGTATATTTTTTTGTAAGGGAGGGAACAAAAAGCAAGCATCAGGCAGCTTATGCAGCCTTACTTACGGCTTTTTCACACCAAGTTATAGTTGGAATCTATGCAGGCTTTTTTGCAAACTGGCTTGGCC
Source organism: Nitrososphaerota archaeon (assembly GCA_052388195.1). Lineage (GTDB taxonomy): Archaea > Thermoproteota > Nitrososphaeria > Nitrososphaerales > Nitrosopumilaceae > JBBDNF01. Next base: position 1,394 of record JBQTIK010000001.1, read on the forward strand.
TTGTTGCAGCATATCTTGCATTTTTGATGATACACAGGTTCTGGCAAAGGCCATCTGTCAAAAATTATCTTTTTGTATTTGGACATTCGGTACTATCGTTTTTGATGTACGTTTACGTTGATGTCTATTTCCTACTTACACTGCTTGTCTTTTTGATCTTATCTACAATAAAATACAGACATGTATCAGCTGAAAAAAAGAAGATCCTCATACTTGCAAGCATATTTGCTGTTTATGCAGCTGTATTTGTACTAAGAATTTTCCTTGGTTCTACTGGATTATTTGATACCGTATTTGGAAGGGAGGACGTCACACTCTCATACAGAGAGTTTGCAAACAGGTGGACAAACTTTCCATATTTTATGCATTATTACGTCGGAGGGTTTTTGACAAACGCAGCAATTTTGGTATTTGCATTTGTGTGGACATTTTATGCCAAGTACGAAAAGACGTTTGACAGGATACTTTTGGCTTCTTTGTTTGCAGGTGCATTACCCCTTGTTTTTGGAGACGAGGTTCTACAGAGCCGAGTCTACTATGACATGCCAGTTCACATTGTCGCAGCAATTGCCATTTGGAGAATACTAAACCGCAACGATATCAACCCGTTGTTTGCAAAGACGGCATTTAGTTTGGTTACCATTCACTTTGCAATATATGCCATAAGATCACTTTCCAATCTTAACTTGAGTGGTATAAGCTGAATTTTGTGAGGCTAGTCAGGTTTGTAGTTAAACAAGCCGCCTGCTGCAATAATCTTTCCAACAAGTTCAGGAAAAGGCTTCATGGAATAGACCTGGTTTTTTGAGATGTTTTTGATCTGGTTTTTTGCAGTGTCAATTTCAAGCTCGTCCTTGTCAGATATATTCTTGTATGCATTCTCATCAATTTCTATTGGCAGCAAAAACGCACCATCTACAGCGTTTCTGTAAAATATTCTGGCAAACGATAAAGCTAGAACAGCCTTTACCCCCGAATATGCAAGGGCAATGGGTGCGTGTTCTCTTGATGAGCCACATCCAAAGTTACGTCCTGATACTATAAAGTCACCTTCTTTTACTTTAGAGTGAAAGTCTTTGTCAAGCCCTTCCATGGCATGCTTTGCCAATTCATTATAGTCATGAATCTTAAGGTATGGTCCTGGAAGTATTACGTCAGTGTCTATGTTGTCTTGTTCGTATTTTATTACAGAGCCTTTCATTTCAGATCCCTTGGGTCAGTTATCTTTCCAGTTACTGCAGAGGCAGCTACAACAAGTGGCGAGGCAAGGTATGTCTGTGATTCTACATGCCCCATTCGTCCTGGAAAGTTACGGTTTGTAGTACTGATACAGACTTCGTCTTTTGCAAGTACGCCCATGTGAGCTCCACAACAGGCTCCACATGTGGGAGGTCCTACAACAACTCCTGCATCCATAAAAATTTTAACCAGTCCTTTGTCCATTGCTTTTTTGAATATAGATATTGCAGCTGGTAAAACCTCGGTTCTGATTTTCACTTTTCTGCCTTTGAGTATCTTTGCTACTGCCTGTAAATCCTCAAGCTTTGCGCCTGTACAAGAGCCGATATATGCCTTGTCTAGTGGTATGGAGGACAATTCGCGTGCCACTTGAATATTTTCAGGCGAATATGGCTTTGCAACGATGGGTTCTAGTTCAGCGGCCTCATATTCATATACTTTAGAGTATTGTGCGTCTGCGTCGCCGTGTACTTCGTTGTATTTTGTAGCACCTCTTGCAGCCAGATACTCCCTTATTTTTTTGTCTGGCTCTATAATTCCACTCTTTGCCCCTGCTTCTGTTGTCATGTTTGTTAAAGTAAGACGCTCCTCTACTGACATCTCAGAAACACCGCTGCCACCAAACTGCATTGTCTTGTAGGCTGCGCCATCGGTGCCAATATCACCAATTATTTTTAAGATATAGTCCTTTGCCATTACATGACTTGGCATCTTGCCATTTAGCTTAAAGTATATGGTTTCTGGAACCTTAAACCAGATCTTTCCATGTAACAATACATAAGCTATATCGGTGTGGCCAAAACCAGCCGCAAAAGCACCAAGTGCACCTGTCGTGTTGGTATGCGAGTCGCCTCCGGCATATACTTCTCCTGGCAGAACCATTGCTTCTTCATGTGATAGAGTATGACAGATGCCGTACTGACCCATGCCATACTTGAAGTGCTTTTCTATTCCAAACTTCTTTGTAAACTCCGAAAGCATCACTATGTTTTGTGCCGAGATCTTGTCCGCAGAAGGAACGAAGTGATCTTCTGCAACCCAGATCCTTGATGGATCCCAGAGTCGTTCTATCTTCATGCCCCCTTTTTCTAGCTTTTCAAAGACTGCTATCACTCCAGGTCCTGATACATCATGGATCATTGCTTTATCTACATTTACAAAAACGACATCATCAGGTGCCAGTCTTGTCCTTGCAGACTTGCTAGCTAGTATCTTTTCTGTTATGTTCATTCCCATTTGATCGAAAGCTGTTAGTTTTGAAATTAAAAGGTTTGCAGAAGGCTAAAAAGTAAAGAGAGCCCAATCTTTTCTATGTCTGTTTCTGTATATCCAGTAAAATCTGAGCTAAAAACACGAGAGTTTGATCTCTTTGAGACTCTGGTCGAATCCCTTCAAAGAATCCACATCATATTGGAAGCCGGTGACGTTCTTGTCATTTCAAGCAAATATGTTTCTAATTCACAAGGAAGATTGATTGAGTATGAACATGTGGTTCCGTCTGTGGAGTCTAAATCTCTTGCTGCAAAATTCCACATTAGTCCAAAGATTGCAGAAGTTATTCTAAGGGAGTCGGATGTTGTTTTTGGTGGAGTTCCGGGATTTGTGATCACATCAGCAGACAAGATTCTAGCTCCAAATGCAGGAATAGATAAATCAAATGCACAAAAGGGAAATCTCATTCTTTATCCTATAGATGTCTACAATATCGCAGAACAACTTAGACGTAAGTTTTTCTTGAAGTTTGCTATACATATTGGAATAATAATCATAGACAGCAGATTGATGCCAGCAAGGGTTGGAACAACCGGTGTTGCTCTTGCATGTGCTGGAATTGAGCCACTGTCTGACATACGAGGTCAAAAGGACTTGTATGGAAATCCACTTAGGGTGACTTTTCAAGCGGTTGCAGACAACCTTGCATCCATAGCAAACCTCAAGATGGGAGAGGGTTCAGACAGCACTCCTTTTGCAGTAATAAAAAATGCTGAAGTAAGGCTTACTGACAGAAAAATAAATCAGCATGAGATGACTATTTCTCACGATCAGTGTGTTTACGTTCGTGGACTTAAGACCACCATCTAAGACACCTATGGGTTTTAATATAGCTAAATTAGACCGCAAGCTATGGTAGAGTTTCTAACCAAATATCCAAAAACCATCTCCTTTCTTGATGGAATGAGGGCAAAGATCAGTGTTGATAAAAATGGTGTAGAACAGCTTACTCTTGTAGTCAGAAAAAACGTCGACGAACTATTAAAAATACTTTCAAAGGAAGGTTTTAGCCATGTCAAGCTTGAACACAAGCAACCTTTGCAGATAGGAAGTGGTCTATCTTTGAAACTAAAAAAACCGTGGGAGTTACACGTAAGACTTCTTGAGATGAAAAAGGGACTTGTTGCAATACAGGCAGAAGTTGAGGTTTCAAGAGACTACTTACAGCATCTTTTCTGTCAAAGAACTCCGGTTTTTTACGAAATGGTATCACTCCTAAAAAAGCATCAAGTAGAATACAAGATTTGGAATCAAAGAATAAAACAATATGTCCATACTGTCCTTGATAACTATAAAGTACAACTTGCAACTCCAAAGATGCCAGTTTTTGCATGGAAGCCGATGTTATTTGTAATTGTAACTATTGGGTCACTTTATCTTTGGAAATACCTACAAACAATTTAGTTTCAGAATAATTAACTAACTGGATGTTTGTTAAGTTACAAGTATCATCGCTAGAACATTTGTGTGTTTACGATGACATAAGCGGAACTTAGAAGCTTTAATTAGATTTTCAGTTATCAAAAACTATGAGTCAAGATCCACTTGTAGCATCCTTGAAGTATTATGGAGTTTCTCCATGGGAGAGCGAAGTTCTTTATGGGTTACTTAATGGCATGTTCAAAGTAGAACAAGACCCGGATGCCAAGCAGGACGAAGATTATGCTAGTATGGTTGATGTTTCCTTTCCATTGGAGTTTAGTGATGCCTTTTTCAAGTGGTTTGGACCCATTAGATGGGACAAAGTCAAAGCAATACTAAAAGAGATGAAACGTCGGCGGGGTTCTGGTAAAACTATGAAGATCTACATGCATTTTGCTGGAAAACCAAACATCAAGTTTGTTGTGGACCTTGATGATCATCATTGGTTTAACATGGCTATAGAAAAAATTGATTTTATTTTGGAGTTATTACAGTATCAGTTAGACCCACAGAAAATACCACAAAACATTACCGATGTGGTCTATGAGTTTGAACAAGAGACAGGCAGATGGCGGTTGCGTACAGCGTTTTCTTATGATACAAGATATGTTTTTTCGAAAAATGAATGGAAACTTGTCACTTGAGTTCCTTTCCTAATGGCTCCAAAAGTGAATGCAGATCTTTGTATTTTTTTTCTATAAAATCAAGCGCTTCCTCAAGTTTTTTTGATTTACCGTACTTGTATCTGATAAGTTCTCGGTGACGCCAAAAGTTCTTCCCATCTCCAACCGAAATAGTGCTAAAATAATCTGGGCCCTTTATGCTGTCTGGAATCTTTATACTGTATGGAAAAAGAAATTCTGCCATAAACCATTCATCACCATCAGGATAATCGCTTCCTGTATCTAAATCAAAAAATAGGTGTAAAAGGTTGGATTGCATAAGACCATCATCTTGTATCGAAGGATGCTTTATGTTGGATTTTTTAAAATCAAGACTAAGAAGACGAGGTTCAAAGTAACCCTTGATTATGGATTTGCGAAAGATCTTGTTTACTTCGGATAGATTCAACGATAAAATACTCTCTGGCTCAACCTGCTAATAACTCATTTTATGATGTTGAACTAAGTAGCATTTCTAGTCCTTCCTTTAGTTGTATTTTTGGAGAATATCCAAGATCTCTTTGTGCTAACCATATTGAGGTCTGGCTATGTTGTATATCACCTTTTTTTGGTTGCTTATGTTCTATAGAAAGTGGTTTACCAGAAATTGATATCATCAGCTTTGCAAGATCTTCAATTGTGGTATGCTTACCACTACCAATGTTGTAGACGTTTCCTTTCTTGCCTTCAATTTTTGTAATAGCATTTTGAATTGATTGCACCGCATCACATACTGACACAAAATCTCTCGTGTTTGAACCGTCACCAAAGATTACAAGCGGTTTGTTATCTGCGATTTTTTCCATAAATTTTGTGATTACACCCGCATATGGACCTGATTGACCCTTTCCATAGACATTAAAAAATCTAAGCGTCATGCAATTCAAATCATATGAATTTGAAAATGCTTGCATGTAATGCTCTATGGCAAGCTTACTTGCACCATAAGGAGAGATTGGGATAGTTTGAGAGTTTTCAGAAAGCGGTAGATCCTTTGGATTTCCAAATACAGCTGCAGAAGAAGCTGCTACAACATTGCGTACCTCCTGTTCTACACATGAACGAAGTAAGTTTACAGTTCCTGTCACATTTACATGATGTGTATGTTCTGGAAATTTGATTGATTCTTGTACATCGATTTCAGCAGCCAGATGTACAGCCAAATCAAAATCAGCAATAGCATTTAAAAGAGTTTGATAGTCTGTTACATCACCTTTTACAAACGATGCTCCATTTTTTAATAAATGTGATATTTTACTTTCAGAACTGTTTTTGAGATTGTCATATATTGTTACTTTGTTACCAGTCTTTAAGAGTGAGTCTACTAGATGATTTCCAATAAAGCCAGCACCCCCAGTAACAAAAATTTTCATGTCTTTTGAACTACAGCATGTGGCAAATAATTATCTTTCAGACCTCAAGGGAGTCAAGGATCTTTGAGATGTCAGTTATTGGCTTTCCGCTAGACGAAATTGGTTGGGCAGCAGGAGGATTTTCAAGATAATTTGGAATCCTATCCGCAATTCTCTGTTCATAAGGAGCAATAAGTTCATTTTGATAGAATATGCCAGTCGGAATCTTAGTATCCCATTCGTTTGCCTTTACAAGTGCCTGTGTTAGCTTTTCGTTAACCTCTTCTACTGAACCATAGTGTACTACTGGGTCATACCCAATATCTTCTAGTTTGTAGATTCGTGGTTGTGATTTTCTTGTAGTCTGATCAATGTTGCCCAAGCCAGCAAACCAGTCTCTGGTGTTAATGTCATTATATGTTGGACAGGGTTGAAGAACGTCTAGAAAAGCAAGACCCTTGTGTTTAACTGCAGCAATAATCAAATCCTTGAGCTGTCTTACATCATAAGAATAGCCTCTGCCTACAAATGTAAAGCCACTAGCGATTGCTAAGCCAATTGGATTTACAGACTGATTTACATTGGGTTGTGGCAATGACTTTGTTTTTAGTCCCAGTTGAAGTGTAGGAGATGCTTGTCCTTTTGTGAGTCCATACACTGCATTGTTGAATATTATGTATGTCATGTCCACATTTCTTCTACCTGCGGCAACAAAATGACCAGCACCTATTCCCAAACCATCACCATCCCCCCC
>JBQTIK010000002.1:0-4852 GCA_052388195.1 Nitrososphaerota archaeon
GTCAAAGAACTCATGGCTGTAAAAAAGTTCAGTCATGTGCAACATATGGTTACACATGTGGTTGGAACTCTGGATAAAAAGTTTGATGCGTTTGATGCAATCAAGGCAGTATTTCCAGCAGGAACAGTTTCTGGAGCCCCAAAGATTCGTGCCATGGAAATAATTGACGAGTTAGAGCCAGAGTCACGAGGACCATATGCAGGTGCGGTAGGGTATTTTTCATTTAATGGCTGTTGTGATTTTGCTATTGCAATTAGAACAATATTTTTTGATGGTACAAAGGGATTTGTTCAAACTGGGGCAGGAATTGTATCCGATTCTATTGCAGAAAATGAATGGCTTGAAACCCAGCACAAAGCAAATGCAATGCTTAATGCACTAAAGGAGGCTGCAAAATGAGATTTCTAATAATAGATAACTATGATTCGTTTGTCTACAACATTGCACAAATTCTTGGCGAGCTAGGAGTAGAATCTGATGTAATAAGAAATGACAAGATAACAACAGCGGAGATAATAAAACAAAACTACGATGCAATTGTTATTTCCCCAGGTCCTGGAACACCAGAAGATGAAAAGTACTTTGGAGTATGTACCAAAGTAATCAAAGAACTTGGACCTACAAAACCAATTCTAGGTGTATGTCTTGGCCATCAAGGAATAATTCATGCCTTTGGAGGCAAGGTAGTAAATGCTGGTAACGTAAGACATGGAAAGACAAGTCCCATAGAGTACTACGAATCGCCACCGCTCTTTGAGGGAGTTCAAAATCCGTTTAGGGCTACAAGATATCATTCGCTAGTAGGTGACAAAACCATCATTCCAGACGTACTAAAAGTAACTGCAGTTGCGCTTGACGACAAAGAGATCATGGCAGTAAGCCACAGAAAATACCTCATAGAGGGGGTGCAGTTTCATCCCGAATCCATCATGACAAGGGAAGGCAAAAAGATTCTAGGCAATTTTGTAAGGCTGGTAAAAAAATGATCACTGAACTTACAAACAAACTTTCACTATATGAGAATCTCACCTACGATGAAATGAGTCAGGCAATGGATGAGATATTAAAGGGAGAGATTCAGCCGCAAGAGACTGCAAACTTTTTACGCGGCCTAACTGACAAGGGCGAATCAGATCAAGAATTATTGGCAATGCTTGACAAGATGCAACAATATGCAGTTCACATAAACCCAAAAAGATCTGGAAGGATAGTTGATGTCTGTGGTACTGGTGGAGATAAAATGAAGACGTTTAATGTTTCCACCGCAGCTGCATTTGTCATAGCTGGTGCCGGAGGATCAGTTGCAAAGCACGGAAACAGATCAGTTTCTGGCGTGTGTGGAAGTGCGGACATATTCGAATATTTTGGTTATGACCTAAACATGCCACCAGACAAAGTCGCAGAGGCTATTGAAAAGTTTGGCATCGGTTTTATGTTTGCCCAAAAATTTCATCCAGCTATGAAAAATGTTGCAGAAGCAAGAAAGATGCTTGGAACAAGAACTGCATTTAATTTACTTGGACCACTAAGCAATCCAGCTGGAGTAAAAAACCAAGTAGTTGGAGTATTTTCTGCAGATTATCTTGAGAGATTGGTTTTGTTGCTCAAAGCACGTGGAGCGGAAAGTGTAATGGCTGTCATGTCAAATGATGGTCTTGATGAGCTTTCTACCACTTCAAAAAATCAGATTTGCCTTCTCAAAGATGGGAAGATCAGTCTGCAAATCCTAAATCCACAGGATTTTGGGCTTGCAAAATCAAGTCTTGGCGAGATCCAAGTATTATCAAAAGACGAGGCAGTCAAGGCGTTTGTTTCGGTATTGAAAGGAACTGCAAACCGATCTATGATAGAAATTACTGCACTAAACGCAGCGGCGGGCCTTGTAATTTCCGGGTTGGCAAATGACTTTCAAGACGGAATACGATCTGCGTTGGATTCTATAAAAGGCGGAAAAGCATATGAAGTTTTTAAGAATCTGATTGGTTTTTGTGGCAATATGCAAAAGGTAGAGGAGTTTGAAAAATTATGAAAAACATGTTAGTAAAGTTAGCACAAAATTCACAGATTGCCATAAATGACGGCGTGTATGAAATATCGCAAAAAATACCAAAATCCAAAATAAACATCATAGAAAGCATTCGTAAGAATAAACATGCGTCACTTATTACCGAAGTAAAATTTTCTTCCCCATCACTTGGTGCCATACGAAAGATATCAGATCCAGTAAATATTGCAAAGCAAATGACTCAGGGAGGTGCCATAGGACTTTCAGTACTGACACAGCCACATTTGTTTGAGGGCTCACCTGATTATTTTGTAAAGATTCGCAAGGCAGTCAAGGTACCCTTGTTGATGAAAGATATTATTGTAGACAAAGTTCAGATAGATGCAGCCAAAAAAATCGGAGCAGATTGTGCCTTACTTATACAATCAATATTTGACAAAAAACTAGCAATCGATATTGATGAGTTCATCTCTTATTCACATAAGAAAGATTTACTAGTCTTGCTAGAATCTCATACAAAAAAAGAATTTATCAACTCTGTCAAAACAGATGCTGACTTGCTTGGAATAAACAACCGCAATTTAGATACTTTGGAAATTGATCTTGAAACTACAAAAAAGATACTCAAAGACATAAGTGAGAAGAGGATAATACTATCTGAAAGTGGTATAGAGACTACACAAGATATAAGATTCCTACATGAGTGTGGTGCAGATGCATTCCTTGTAGGAAGCAGCATAATGAAGAGTAAAGATATCAAGGGACGTGTCAGAAAGTTGGTATTAGCTATATGAAGATAAAATTTCCAAAGAATGGAAAGTTTGGAGAGTTTGGGGGAAAGTACGTTCCAGAAACTCTAGTACCAGCAGTTCAAGAACTAGAAGAAGCATACTTGAGATTCAAAAATGATAAAGATTTCAAAAAAGAATTGAATTACTATTTGCATGAATATGCAGGAAGGCCAACGCCACTTTATTTTGCAAAAAATTTGACAGAGCAAGCTGGCGGAGCTAGGATCTATCTCAAACGAGAAGATCTTTTGCATGGAGGAGCACATAAAATAAACAACACCCTTGGACAGGGACTCCTTGCAAAAAAAATGAAAAAAAAGAGAATAATTGCAGAGACAGGAGCTGGCCAGCATGGTGTGGCAACTGCAATGGCGTGCGCTTGTTTGAAATTACAATCTGAAGTATACATGGGATACAAAGATACACACAGACAGAAACTGAATGTCTTTAGAATGAAGCTGCTTGGTTCAGTTGTTCATCCTGTGATGACAGGCACTCAGACATTAAAAGATGCCATCAATGAGGCAATTAGAGACTGGATTACAAATGTAGAAACTACATATTACTTGCTTGGTTCGGCTGTAGGACCGCATCCCTATCCTGTAATGGTAAGAGACTTTCAATCTGTAATAGGAGATGAGATCATACAGCAAATGAAGGAGATTGAAAAAAAGAAACCAGATTCTGTAATAGCTTGTGTTGGTGGTGGGTCTAATGCCATTGGTACGTTTTACCCACTGATAGATAGCGATACAGAGATGTTTGGAATAGAGGCAGGCGGAGAAGGACTTGATACAAAACACCATTCTGCAACACTAAATGTTGGATCAAAAGGAATTTTGCATGGAATGATGACGTATTTGCTACAAGACAACGAAGGTCAGATACTTGATACTCACAGCATAGCTGCAGGACTAGATTATCCAGGAGTAGGACCAGAGCATGCATATCTAAAAGATTCAAGACGGGTAAAATATGACAGTGTTAGTGACAAGGAAGCAGTAAATGCGTTTATGATGCTTGCAAAACATGAAGGCATCATACCTGCATTAGAATCAGCTCATGCAATAGCTTATGCAATAAAGATTGCAAAAAACAGATCAAAAAGTAGCTCAATTGTAGTAACTTTGTCTGGTCGTGGAGACAAGGATGTAGAAGTAGTGGAAGATTATCTGGGAAAAAATGTCAAAAATACAAGATAAATTTTTGGAGTTAAAATCCAAAAACCAAAAAGCATTAATAGCTTACCTCGTTGCTGGATATCCAAATGAGAGTGGCACTCTGTCTGCAGTACGAGGATTAGTAAAAGGGGGGGCTGACATAATTGAGCTTGGCCTACCTTTTTCAGATCCGCTTGCAGATGGTCCAGTAATTCAGAACGCAAGCCATCTGGCCCTAAAAAAAGGAATCAACTTTAGAAAGTTTATTTCACTAATTAAAAAAATTAAGAAAAAGACTAGTATCCCTTTAGTCTTGATGACGTATTCTAATTTGCTTTTCAAGTTCGGTTTTGATAAGTTTATTAAAACTACAAAAGAGGCTGGAATTGATGGTTTTATTTTACCTGACATGTCAGTTGACGAAGCAAAAGACTATCTAATAGCCGCTAGAAAATATCATGCTGATACAATTTTTTTAGTATCACCAAATACAGAAAAAGAAAGAATGAAAAGGATAGCAAATTCAAGTTCGGGGTTTCTATACATTGTCTCACACTACGGCGTTACGGGACAACAACAGAAAACTCAACAGCATATACGAGATGTAATACTAAACACGAAAAAAATAGTTCACAAAAAAATTCCTATCGGGATAGGCTTTGGAATATCAAATCCTAGACAGATAAGGAATTTTGTAAAGATGGGAGTAGATGCAGTGATAATAGGAAGTGCGTTTTTGAGATTAATTGATGGTCTTCCAGCCGATAAAATTGAAAATCAAGTAATGTCTTTTACTAAGAGTCTCAAAAATGCCACGAAAACAGTATAAGAGTGGAAAAGAAACATCTTCTTTTTATTTTAGTATTTTAGAATATAATTAGTTGAAAATTCTAGTT
>JBQTIK010000003.1:0-6380 GCA_052388195.1 Nitrososphaerota archaeon
TTACTTCCTTTAGTTACTTCCTGCAATCTTCTCCTCTGTGTTATCGTATGCTATAAGGTCTTATAAAATATCTGAAGGCTCCATCGGATTCGAACTTATTTTGGGTCGAATTATGTTGCTCTTAAGCATCGTATAGTCCAAATCATTTAGCCATTTTTATTAAATTTAACACGCTATTGATAATCTTGGTATGATCCACAGAGGGTTCAGTACTGACTAGTGCCATGTGATTTTCATCTATAGGAAAAGACATTCGTTTAACCTTTTCATATTCTGTCATCGAATACTTTGCATTTCCTATCTTGTGGACCAAGTGCTTTCTTCCTTCCCAACGTTGACATGCATGATAAATGACCATGCTAAGTTCATCAGGGGTAAGAAAGTGCGTCAGATTTTCTCGATGACCGCCACAAATTCTTTCCCCACTTCGATTTAAAATTACAGCAAAACGAACGTTTGGATCAAGATTCATTATTTCTTTATACAAGCCTTCAAAATCCATTTAGTAAAATACCACTCTTTAACCTAAAAAGATGATCGAAAAGATCTGAAAAATCGAAGTAGAATGTATTCATGAAAGTGATTTTAACTTAAAACTAAGATTTTCCTCCTTTTTTATTTATTTTAGTACAGACAGATGGTTTTGTGATAGTTCACGTGAGGACTATTCCATCCTTTTGTAAATGGCCTTGAAATCCTCGGAGATAAGCCACGCAGTATTTTGCAGATCTGTGAGTTGATTTATGCTAGATTTTCCTCTGGCCAGCTGCTGCATTATTAGCATGCACCGATGGATTTCATTGTGATTATCGCCAGAATTTTTGCCAGACCACATCTTAAAGCACTCAACAAAGTCAAGTGAGAATCGCAATATTATTTCTTGCCAGTTCTTTTGTGTGGTTGGAAAGCCTATCCCTTTTGCAAGCTCACGGAATTCGTTGCTCCTATCTATAAGAAGCATCTGTAGGGCCTTTTTTGCTCGAGCTGTGTCATAATTTTCCAGGTAGCTAAGCATCTCCATGTAGTATAATGGTATAGGAAGCTATTATCTATTTTCTATACCAGTTTACTGCCAAAGCTAAAAAAGAGAATAGCATACTCAATGTAAGATCGAGCCAAGAGCTTGTCTTATTTTAATCCAACCAGCTTCATGATTTTATTTGCAGTTTTATCAATGTCCACATTTGGTTCAGCTGAAACTAGCAAGGTATTCGAATTTATTGGGAAGCTTATCATTACTGCTTTTTCTCGCCGTGAAGCGGCATATTTGACTGGCCCAAGGCTGTAATCAAATTCTTTTCTCATTGAAACCCTCAGTGCAAGCTCCATGTACATTTTTTGTCTTTCAGCATCATCTTCAAGTGGTTTGATGCCTGGCTTAAAGTAGCCAACAGCAAGCTTGCCCATAGGGTTTATCAGTCCGGCAAATCGTATCTCATCTTCTTGTATTAGAGCCTTGCATTTTTGCTCTGCAATGAAATACTCGCTTGCTTTTTCTGCTTGAGAGCTCATGATATCTCATGATATCATTCGTGCGATAAAAGATGGATCATGGCAGCATGACTTGATTTGATTTTGTCAATTTTTGCCGCTAAAATCAAATCATTTTCTACTAAACTCTTTTTTTAACACAAAAGCGCAGTTGGGTAGCGACCTGCCTCAGCTCTTATGGCATGTGCAATTTTCATTCTTGCCCTGCTTCTTCTTGCTGCGTTTTGCTTTCTAGTCCTAGCTGCCTTTTTTGCAGCCTTGCTTCTCTTTGCCGCATTTCGCTTTCTTGTCCTAGCTGCCCTTTTTGCTGCACGTCTTCGTGCTGCTTTTGACGCCATATTTTGAAATTTCAGTTTTTGCGCATTATGCCTTTCAGTCACAAATTCTTGTTTTGTTGATCTAATTTTGTGAAGTGAACCTCTATAGGAAAAACTTTGTCGATACTAATAATACGAACTTATGATTTTACTAAATAAGTATTGAAAAGTGGTCTATCAGATACCTTAGTCAAAGACATTATGACAAGAGTGCTAATATCTGTAAACTCTTCAACATCGGTTTACCAGGTAGCAAAGATGATGGAAGAAGGAAGATTGGGTGCCATAATAGTCAAGGATGATAACCACCCCAAAGGAATAATTACTGATAGAGATTTTGCAATAAAAATTGCCGTAAATAAATACCCTTTAGACACACCAGTCCATAAAGTAGCATCATACCCCTTACAAACAATTAACTCAAATGAATCTATTTTGGTTGCAGCGAATGTCATGTCTACAAAAAAAATTCGAAAACTTGTTGTGGTCGAAGATGGTAAAGTGGTTGGAATCATTACATCAACTGATTTGGTAAATCAGTTAGCTAAAATGAAAAATATATAGCAAAATTTCAATGGATCCGAAGGGACTAGGGTACCATCATGGGCTTATTTTGGATCCACTTTTGAAGAAAAATTATCTTGTTTTCTTTTAATCCAAGAATTACAATGTTATTTGATTAATCCATTCTGATAATCTTGAGTAAACGCATCCCTGTCAATTCCGCAATCAGCTAGAATTTGTTTGGTCAATCCAGTTCCCAACGCTTCGTTTTTAGACGGTACAGAAGTAAATCTATGCGTATTATCATTACGTAATGACACATGCCGGCCTTTTTGGTGTGAAATCCTGAATCCTTTCTTATTGGTAAGATACTTTATCATCTGATTGCCAGTAACGCGTGGAAGTTTACTCACTAATATTTGCGGACGAATTTAAGACTATAACCTTTCTCGTTGCCTAGATCCTCTACCATCAATGCAATTGCTTCTTTGATATTAGATCTTGCTTGTGCTTCAGTTTTTCCCTCTGCATTAGCATGAAGCTCGTTGCATCTTGCAAATACCATTCCATCTTCATCCTTATCTAAAATTACTTGGTACATCTTTTTAGATACCGTAGAGGCCGAACGTTGCATACATAGTACAATGTTAGTACGATCTATAAAAATCTCGTTATGTAGTAGTATCTATACTTCTACTTAAGAAAACATTTCAAAGTTGATGCGAATCGAGTAAGACCCAGATCTACAATAGAATGTTTTTGATTCCAAGTAACATACGAATCGATGGGACTATGATGCCATCATGGTCTTATTTTGGGTCCACTTTTATGATTAAAACCACGATTTGTGAATGTTAGTCTTGATTTTGCCCTTCAGTTCTTCTGTGATCTCTTCAGGTTTCATCCCATGATCCTTTGTGGCATGAGCTGCACATTGTGCAAGAATTTCATCTTCTGTTTTACCCTTTGCTACAAAACCACAGTCAAATCCAACGTCTTTGCATTTGAATTTTAACATGATTTTATAATTTGATAGCAAGTAATAAGGTTATAATGATAACAATGTCAGCATTACTTTTTTGGTTTCATTCCTGTAAGGCCCAGTTATTATCAACTGAAGCCATACAAAAATGCTGTAAAAGTCCCTATGTAAATGAATTATTTTCTTACTACATTACAGCAGGCTGTTGCTGCATGATACAGTGAATTGCACCCATTCCATATATCATGTCTGTGCAATCAATTCCGATAACTTTCCTGCCCGGCAATACGTCTTGAATAATCCTTAGTGCTACGCGGTCGTTTTTGTGTCTGTATGTAGGAACTAGGACCACTTTGTTTGCAACATAAAAGTTGAGGTAACTTGCGGGCAATCTTGTCTTTTCGCCCCTTACAGTAGAGCAAATAACAGGGGGCATCGGCACTTTGATGACTTTTAATTTCTTTCCATCTTGGTCTGTTGATTGGAGCAGTATCTCATAGTTCTCTTTCAAGGTATGATGATTCTCATCGCTCTCATCTTCTTCAAAAGCACACAAAACGGTTCTTGGATTGACAAAACGAGCCAAATTATCAATATGGCCATCGGTATCATCGCCTGCAACACCGGATTTTAACCAGATAATGTGATTTACACCAAAATAGTTTATCAAAAATTTCTCAATTTCAGCTTTTGAAAGATGTGGGTTCCTGTTACCATTCAGCAAGCATTGCTCGGTAGTAAGAAGAGTGCCCTTCCCATTTACATCAACAGAACCGCCTTCCAAGACTATACCGGGCCTGAAATTATTTAGCTGCAATCTGGTGCTTATCATATAAGGAATTTGAGTGTCTTTGATAAGATCTTCGTATTTTCCTCCCCACGCATTGAATATCCAATGCACAAAAGCTATCTGCTTTTTTTCTTTGTTTAAAACAAAAATCGGACCATAGTCTCTAAACCAAACATCCGCGTAATTCCATACATAAAAGTTAATTTTCTGGAGATCAACACCTTTTTGCTCCAGGAGTCTTGTCACTTTTGCTTTCATATTCAAATCTGTGACAAAAAGATTTACATTCTCATTTTTGTGCAGAGCAAAAATCATCTGCAGATACGACTTTTCCACTTTTTTGACTCTACGGGGAAACGTCAGGGAATCATGTGGCCATGCAAGCCATGTCGCATCGTGCTTTTCCCACTCTGCTGGCATAAAATATCCCAAGCTTTTTGGTGCCTCGCTCAAAATGCGTGAACTGATTAAACCATAAGTTGCAGGAAGTCGATTCTTCAGAAATCCCCAGCCATCCTGTATTCTTTTGTTCTGGGAAATGTCAAGTGTTGCTACAACAACTTCTTCATCTTCTGTGCTTGCTCTTTTGATCATTCGTCCAAACGCGTCACAGACAAACGAAGCTCCCCAAAATCTTATCTTGCCTTCGGTTCCAACTCTATTCACTGAGGCAACGTGGATGCCGTTAGCTATGGCATGAGAGCGTTGAATATTTTCCCAAGAATAGTGCCAGTCTTCATAGGATAAAGGATCATCTTCAAGGTACCCGATTGCAGAAGGATAAAAGATAACATCTGCTCCCTGCAGCGCCAAGGTTCTTGCTGCTTCAGGAAACCACTGGTCATAGCAGATAAGAACGCCAAAGGATAGGTTGCGCGTTCGAAATATCTGATATCCTGAATCTCCTACATCAAAGTAGCTTTTCTCGTAAAAAAACGGGTCATGAGGAATATGCATTTTACGATAATTCCCAAGTACCGTTCCATCCGCTCCAATGACTACAGCTGTGTTGTAATGTTTGCCTGAGAAATCTACTTCAAATATTGGTGCAATGATTACCACATTCAATTCTTTTGCCAGACTCGACAATGTTGATGTGGTTTCTCCTGGGATGGTTTCAGCTAACTGAGTAACATCTTTTCTTTCGTCGGTTGGAAAATACTTGGTTCGGTATAATTCCTGCAAACAAATGATCTGTGCGCCTTTGTTTGCCGCTTCTCTTATCTTGGCGATAGTTTTTTCCATGTTGTTTTTAATGTCATCTGAAACACGGGTCTGAACTAGTCCTATAGTAACGGCCTTCTTTTCAATCATCATGGGCACCTTTCATTTAGGGTTCTTATTTATCTTTAACTTTGATTATTTCTAAAATCTTAAAGGGAATCTTGTTTAGATCAATCTGCCTTTCAGTTGTTACAAAAAGCACGTATTGCCTCATTGGGAAGCTCAAAATGATTATCTTGCCTCTATACGAAAGCGAAAACGCAACTGGACCAAACTCCGCATCAAACTCATGACGCATTCTCACTCGCAGTGAGAGCTCCATAAACAGCATCTCGTCTTTTTTGACATCCTCAAGAGCTGTCAAACCCTTTCTCATTCCTCCTGCTACAAGTTTTCCTTTGTGATTTATTACTCTACAAGACCGTATCTTGTCATCTAGCCCAAAAACTTTATCACATAATGCATCAAAATCAATATTTTCTTCCACTAGATTATTCCATATCATATCTGCCAGATTAAGTTGTAGGTGTGTGTTGCAAAGCACGTCCTTTGAGTAAACTATGTTTAGGACAAAATGATTCAAACGCTTTTCTCATTTTGGAAAGACAATTTGTTATATGTTTAAAAATTCTTCTCTTCATAGTGCTAAGTCTGGAAAATTCAAAGAAAAACTTGGTTGGATTAGCTATTGAGCGAGCAATAATTGATGTTGGGGGCAATAAAACGTTGTACCAAGTTCTAAACTTCTTGTACGAGAATTATCGTTGTTATACTGCAGACTGCCTTGAACATCCAAAATACCTTCTACAGGCTCTCAAAGAACAGGATGTAAAAGATGCCAGCCTTATTTTAGATTCAATTAATAAAAAACTAGATGAATATAGTGACGATAAATCAATTCTTACATTTCTTATGGATATTAAACATGCTTAAGTAATCTGATACCATAAACATTGCATGCAGATAAACCGAGAAATCGATGATTCCACAATACAACTACTAACAGGAAAGAACTTTGCGTTTGTTTCCACTTTAATGAAAGATGGCTCACCTCAGATCACTCCAACATGGA
>JBQTIK010000004.1:0-2266 GCA_052388195.1 Nitrososphaerota archaeon
CCAACCTGCTTTAGGTGCTTGCTTCTTTCTGAAGATGACATTTTTAGATTATAGTTTATGGTTTGTATGGTCTGTGACTGAATCGTAGTAGCTTTTCTTATGCGCATTCGCCAGCCCATTTTTTCAATAAGATCCGCCATGTTGAATGCAGGGTTGTTGTACAAAAGCCATGGTCGCTTTACCTCAAGTGTCATCTCTCCTGTGGCAGTATCAAAGAATGTGCCATGAAGTTCTGCCTCCTTTGGTAGAACTTGGGTGAGTATCTGTCTTGATTCTTCTTCTGTTTTTCTGATAGATTCTTCTGTTCTTACAACAATTCTCTTTTTGATGACATTAACCATGTTTGAGATTATTTCGTTGTGTTCCATCAGGTATCTGGGCTTTTTTGTATAAATTGCAATTCGTGGACCCTCGTAGTCTATTTTAGTGACATCAGCCTCTTTTGGAATACTTTGCAGTATGGTGCCCATTATGTTTGAGGCTGGAGATACTTCTCGTTGTTGTTGTTTCCTTTGCAACAAAATCACTAAAGTGTAATGATGGCTTTCTTCTGTTCTCTTGTTAATAGACTGAATCCTTTCTGATCTATTATTGCGACGTTAATTCCATCGCCTGTTCCAATGTTTCTTGTTATTGCAGCCTTTACAGCTCGTAAAGCTACTACTTTTCCCTCTTCTACAGTGAGTCCATCATGGTACTCACTTTCCAAAAGACCGTATGCAACCGGTGAACCACTTCCTGTTGTCACAAATGTTTTTTTGTCAAGGGAGCCAAACATGTCGATGTTGTATAGAGATGGTCCTTGGTTGTCATAACCGCCTACAAGTATGTCTGCAATAAAGGGGTAGTATCTGTTCTGGAAGAAGATCAGTGATGCAAGTCTTGCTATAGACTTTATTGGAAGATATTCCTGTTTTTCTATCCTGTGTATGTTGGAGTGATATCTCAACATGTCAGTAACGTTTTGCGCATCTGCAACACCGCCTGCCATAGTCATGCCTGCGTGTTTGTCGATCTTTTGAATCTTCATTGTGTTATTATTTGCTATGAAATAGCCTGCACTTGCTCTCATGTCTGCACACAATACTACACCGTCGGTACAAGTGATTCCTACCGTAGTGGTTCCATGTAATGTGTGTTGTTCAACATAGCCAGACAAATAACATTCTCCTTAACTAAAGATGCTTTGGATAGATAGCACCCTTTTAAATAACTTTGCGTTGTCAAACGGGAGATTGATAAATAATGAGATTTCATCAAAAACCCATGTCATCTCACACAATGGAGCTGCCAAGGCAAATAGTCATTGGCGAAAAAAACATTGGTGAAGTTGGAAATTTTATAGCTAATCTTGCTAATCCAGAGAAAGTTTCATTAGTTTCTGGAGATCGAGTGCGAAAAATAACATACAAAAAAGTTGAGAGATCTCTTGCAGACTCGAAAATAAACAACGTCTGGCACATTAGCACAAGTAATGATGTAAAAGCTGCAAAAAAAACTCAACAAGAAATCAAGAGAGATGGAAGTGATCTCATAATAGGAATTGGTGGAGGGAGATCTGTAGACATTGCAAAGATGGTTGCGTTTAATTTAAAAAAACCGTTTGTCAGTATTCCAACTTCTGCATCACATGATGGAATTGCGAGTCCCTTTGTTTCCTTGCGCGGAGACAAACCACACTCTATAATTGCAACAGCACCTCTGGGAGTATTTGTTGATATTGAGATCTTAAAGAAAGCACCACGAAAACTTCTTGCTAGTGGGTGCGGTGATTTAATGGCAAAAGTAACTGCAGTAAGAGATTGGGAGCTTGCAAGAGATAATGTTGGAGAATATTTTGGAATGTATGCTGCAAACCTTGCTTCGATGAGCGCAAAGATAATAATAGAAAACTCAAAGAATTTTAAAAAAAAGCCTGATGTTAGAATGATAGTTGAAGCATTGATTAGTGCAGGAGTCGCCGCCTGTATCGCGGGAAGTAGTAGACCGTGTTCAGGAGCAGAACATCTCTTTTCTCATGCGCTTGATTATTTAGAACCTAGTGTGGGACTGCATGGAGAAAAATGCGGGATAGGTTCTATCTTGATTGCCAAGCTACAGGGTCAAGATTGGAAAAAGATAGCTACCATGCTAAAAAATGTAGGAGCACCAACTACTGCAAAACAAATTGGTCTGAAACCAAAAATTTTGGCAAAGGCCTTGCTGATAGCTCCATCACTTAGACCAGAAAGATATACAATTCTAAATCAGGTAAAGATGACCGAGG
>JBQTIK010000005.1:0-6766 GCA_052388195.1 Nitrososphaerota archaeon
TTTTTATCCAAGTGATTCCACCATCAGGGGATTTTACTATATATCCGTCGCCTTGTTCTGGAATCACAAATGTGTACACAGTATTTACATCCATGAATCCAACAGCGGTAACAGCACCTGTAACTGAATTATCGTCCACCAGTTTCCAGTTCCTTCCTTGATCATTACTTGAAAACAGTCCTGATACGGTTCCTGCAAATACAGTATTCTTATCAGAGGGATGTGCTGCAAGCGATATTATTCTATCAGGTATGGACGTTGTACTCCATGTTCTACCTTCATCATCTGTAACAAACAATTCAGTACCGCCGCCAGGAGATCCGTAAATTATGTTCCCATCAGCTGCACTTGCGGTCATGGCATGAAAATCAACAGGTTGATCCTTTACATAAGAAATTGTCTGCCAAGTGACTCCGCCATCAACACTTTTCCTAAATCCAAGATTCCCGTTCATAGCAGTTGGGTGACCACTTGAATACATTACACCTTCTCTTGCTTGACTTATGGTGAAACCCATCAAGTCGCTCGTATCCGAACACACCAGAGCCCATCCTTTACCACTACCTTTCTTGAACAATCCGTTGTGAGTTGCAAGATATAACGATTCATCACTTCCAGAAAGAAAGACACCAACACCATGCACATCCATCCATGATCCAAGGAGAAGATCTTTGTTGTCGGCAGTTGTTCCGTCATTGTTAGAATTTGTGAAATAAGCTATTATGATTCCGGCTGTTATTGCTGCAATGACAATAGCAATTACCGTATTTTTTTTACTTTTACCTTTTGATAATTTAGCTTGACTATACTTTTTACCCATACAAATCCATCTATTAAGTAAGATTCGTTTTATCTACTTGTATTAATTACTAGTAGTTTACAATTGTAAAGTATTATTCTTAAATCGTACCTAGACTAACAAATTCAAAGGGTTCGAGTAGACAAAATGGCAAGAGATCCTGTATGTGGAATGGAAGTGGATGAAAGAACACCTACGACCAAATCAAAAGTAGGTGGAAAAGAAATTTTCTTTTGTTGCCCGCATTGTAAGTCTAAGTTTGATAAAGATCCGTCAAAGTTTAAGTTCTAATTTCTTTTCCTATATGATTTTTTATTGATTAATTTTCTTTGATCTTTTTATTCTACCACATATCAAAAATCCAATTAATCCTATTGCTGCCAGTATTGCCAAAAATTTTGTCATATCCTTAAATGATATGTTTTCAATTAAACCAGCATCTTGCCTTTCCTCAAATTTTTGTGACTGTTCTGTAGGTTCAGGTATATTCAGTGTAATTGAGACAGGATAAAGTTTTGTGACTAGCAGTTGGTTTTTTTCAGGTGCCGAAGCTCTTACCATTATTGTGTATTGTCCAGGTCTTGCGTTATTTTCAGTTTTTAGACTTATCTGTGATTCAGCGACTGGGTTTTTTTCCATGTCAATCCATTGAGGTTGTGCTGTATACGTTATACCTTTAAGCCCAGATTCAGTCATTCCAATGACAGCTAGCCCTGATTGATTTAGTGAAATAAATGGAGAACTTTGTTCGGCTTCCAACATAACATCCAGTGTATTTGATCCTGCTTTATCTAGAATTATTTGATTGTTTTTTACTTGTAGGTTGAATGGAACTGGAATGTTCACATCCAGATATGCTACCTTGCTTGATACCCATTCTGTAAACCAGATTTTTTTACCATCATCAGATGCTGCAATAAACACTGCAGTGGAAAGTGGTCCTGTCGGAATATCATATTCTGTCATTATGCCTGATTCGATGCTAATTTTTGATATTCTGTTGCCACCGTGTTGTGGAAAGTAGATATTTCCTGATTTATCTGATACAATTTGGCTTGGAAGAGTTGTAGGATATATCTTCGATGGAGATGTCCAGTAGGAAACATAGGATTGTAAGTTTGTACTTACATCAGATGAAATTACCCTACTCGAACTGTGATCTGAAACAAAGATTTTTTGCATTCCATTATCATCTACTACTGCAATACCAAAGGGAGAAAACATGTCTGGTTTTGGAAGTGTAAATGTAGACATGCCACTAGCTATTATAGTTCCAAGCAATCCAGGCTGAACACGCAGTACGTTGTTTGAATACGATTGCGTTACCCAAAGTATGCCTTCCTTATCAAAAGTCAGAAGAGTAGGACCAGTTTCTTCACCTGTGAGATATTCACTAATGCTCTTGGAGTCTACATCAAGTTTTGCAATTTTGTTCGCAATAATTTCAGTAAACCAGATATTTTTACCGTCTGGCGATAAAGTAATTCCCATAGGTCCAGCCTCTGGGTGGGGGATCTTGGTAAGTTCTATTTTTCCATTTTGTATGTCTAGTTTTCCAATCGAGTTTGTTCTTGTATCAGTAAACCAGATGACATCTCTAGTATTATCAAAGACAAGCTGACCTCCTGCCAAATTTATGATTGGAGTATCAACTATCGTGTCGCCCTCTATATCGTATGATGTGAACTTTCCAGTCTCTGGTTCTAGTTTCATTATTGTACTTGTTTTGTTTGTTGAATGATAAAACCAAGCATTTCCCTGTGAATCTACAACAATTCCTTTTAGTCCTAGTTCCTTTACTGGTCCTTGAAATTCTTTTATGAAATTACTTTGCATGTTGTATGTAACCATGTCTCCTAACGTTATTGATTGTGCAAAAGCTTGCAAAGTGGTATAGAGAGGTAATGAAACTAATAAAATAATGAAAACCAATGCGTTAAAATTATTCTGTAATTTTTTGTGCATCAGATTTCATGCACAAAGTTGTATACTTTAGTTTTTGTCTTTACATTTGTAAAGACCTGTATTAAAATATCTCAAAAGATTACAGCACAACATGAGTTATTCACATCCCGAAGTGCTAGTTGACACAGACTGGGTTGCAAAGAACCTAAACAATAACAAAGTTAGAATCCTTGAAGTTGATTATGATCCAGAAAATGCCTACAAACAAGGGCACATTCTTGGTACACATTTAGTTTGGTGGAAACGAGACATCAATGATTCTGTTAGACGTGACATAATTAACAAACAACAGTTTGAGGAACTGATGTCAAGAGTAGGTGCTGCTCCAGATACTGAATTAATATTGTATGGTGATTTTAACAACTGGTTTGCCGCCTTTTCATTCTGGGTATTCCAGTATTATGGACATGATAAAATCAAGATAATGAATGGTGGCAGAAAAAAATGGGAATTAGAAAAAAGACAATACACAAAAGATGAACCTTCCCCGCAATCCTCAAAATATGTAGCACAGCCTCCTGCTGAGGGCATACGTGCCTATACACATGATGTAAGAAGAGCAATAGAAAGAGCAGAAACTGTATTAGTAGATGTCAGATCACCAAAAGAATTTACAGGTGAAATTACTGCTCCGCCTGAATATCCAATGGAGCACGCACAAAGAGGCGGCCACATCCCACATGCAAAAAACATTCCTTGGGCAACAGCAGTAAACGATGCTGATGGAACTTTCAAATCTGTAAATGAGCTGAAACAGATTTACGAATCAAAAGGCGTTACACCTGACAAGGACGTTATCTGTTACTGTAGAATAGGAGAAAGATCCTCACACACTTGGTTTGTTCTCAAATATCTACTAGGATACCCACAAGTAAGAAACTATGACGGATCATGGACCGAATGGGGCAACATGATTGGCAATCCCATTGAAAAATAAACTTCAATATTAAATAATGAAACTCGAGTCATACAAGATATTTGTAGATGATGACCCAAGACTAGGATAATTGCTTTGATGAAACAAATTGTAGTAATAACAGCTGTTGCATTAATTGCTATTGTAATTGTATTAGAATATGGCAAAGATTTTCAAAATATGACAACTGATAAAAATCCAGAAAATGAATTAATCAAGAATATTTTTGATACGGGTGTAAGTGAAAACACTTCAACAACACACATAGATTCTCCGTACGTTAAAGAGTATTCCCTGCCCAACGGAACGTGGCCCAATGGTATTTTGGGGATAGAAATGGGATAGTTTGGACAGCAGGTTCAAGATCGCACATTCTGCTGAGTTTTGATCCAGAGGACGGTCAGATAAAATCAACATATCCTATCAGAAAAGAATCTAGTAGCGATGTAATGAAAGGAGGATCTTTAATGGCATGGAGCATGGTAGAAGATAATGATGGTTTTATTTGGTTCTCACAATTTGGACCAGATCGACTTTGGCGTTTTGATCCTAAGACAGAAAAATTTCATGTTTTTCATTCTCTAAGTGCACCACCATTTCAAATGAAAGTTGATAAAGGAACTGGAAATATTTGGTTTACTACACTTTTAGGAAATACTCTTGGAGTCATACAAAATACCGAAAACAAAAATGAATCTAATCCAGAATACAAAATAACTGAATTTGATGTGGGTTCAGATTCTAATCCAAGCGGTCTATTCTTAGAAAAAGATCATGTATGGATAAGTCAAATATTAAATCACAAATTAGTAAAGTTCAACGTAGTAAAAGACAGTAATGGTTTTGTAAAAGATGTTGTAAGAATATCAGAAATTCCATCATCTGAGGCAATTTCTATCTATACGCCAACAGATCTCATTATTCAAAATGATAACCTGATATGGTTTACTGAACATGGTACAAGCACTATCACAAGATATCATACAGAATCGCAAAAAATAACAAGATTCCCAACGTCTGCCAATCCTTATCAAACTACAACTTTACCGTTTTGGATGAGAGAATCTATCAGTGGAGATGGTCTTTGGTTTAACGAACACACTGGAAATAGAATCGCGTTTCTCAATACCAAGGAGATGACGTTACTAGAATACGAGATTCCTACTAGACCATCAGATGGATATGTTGTCTATCCACTTGGCATAACAATTGATCCTTCTAACAGTAACAAATTATGGTTTTCTGAATGGAATACTGATAAGATTGCAGTTGTAGATCTCAATATTCCTGTATCGTTTGACATCCATTCAAATGTTGATAAAGTTGTTCTCTCAGGTGTTAATGATACTACAAATATAGATGTTGAATTAATTAGGAATGACAGCAGTATCGTGTCTAACAATAGTAACAACATTGTTTCTTTGAAGGCATCAAGCTCCATGATGCCAAATGGTGGGTTTGCAAATGTTACAGCAAGCTTCTCCAGAGACACCATTAATCTGGGAGAAATAAAAGAAACTGAAGTAGGTTTATCTCTTCAGAATGATTCTGCAACTTCTGGAAACTACACTCTTGTAATCAGTGCTACAGACGGCATTGTAACAAAATCTATTTTTCTAGATTTGGAAATTGCTGGATAATAAGAGGCTGAGGCTCTGTAGAAACCATAGGTTTTAGCCCATTGTATATGGAATTACACCATGAGATCAATCTGGGAGATCTACGCACGCCTATGCATGAAAGAATCCAGATATGTCAAACTTGCCAGAACAATGCTCAATGTTTTGATGAGAGCCAGAGTACCATTATACATGAATAAGAAGAGTAATCACATCTATACTGTATGGCAGCATATTATCCTGCTGGCGTTTAGAGAGTATGAAGGTAAGATTTGGAGACAGATATTTGCAATACATTGAGAAAGTACCAATGTTCATTCCCCGAGTGTTTAATAGGGGTAAGCAAAGTGCTTAAGAGCTACCAATAGAATAGGCAAAAATCCCAAAATAAGATACTTTTTTGATGTTTCCAATTTGATTTTCATGTCTTGCACCAGTATTTAGTTAGGAAATTTTATCTTCTTGCTAGGTGGGTTCCATTTCTTAAGTAGCAAGGAGCTGCTTGTAACGGAAACAGAGCTTGCAGCCATAGCCAATCCAGCGAGTGCTGGATAAAGTAATCCAAATCCTGCTACTGGAATTAGTGCTGCATTGTATACGAATGCATAGAAAAGATTTTGTCTTATCTTACTAACAGTTTTTTTGCTTATCTCAATTGCTGCCACAACATCTGTCAGATCATCTCTGACAAGCACGACCTTTCCAGCCTCTAATGCGACATCAGTACCAGAGCCTATAGCAATTCCTACGTCTGCCTGAGTCAAGGCAGCAGCATCGTTTATGCCATCTCCTATCATGGCAACTTTCTTTCCCTCTTGTAATTTCTTTATCACGTCAACTTTTTCAGATGGCATGACATTTGCAATTACTCTGTCTATGGCTAGATCCTTTGCAATAGTTGCAGCTGTTCTTTCATTGTCACCTGTAAGCATGACAATCTCTATTCCCAACTTTCTTAACGACTTCAAAGCTTCTTTTGCACTAGGTTTTGGTGTATCAAGTAGTGCAATGACACCAATGAGATTTTTGTCTACTGCAACCAATACAGCAGTCTTGCCTTCTTGTTGAAATTTTGAAATAAACTCTTGTGCGGGTTTGATGTCAATTCCTTCTTTTTCTATCAGGCTTGGGCTTCCCACAATTATGTTGTTACCATTGTAAACTACGTTAACACCTTTACCAGGAATTGCATAAAATTCTGATGACTCTCCTAGATTTAGATTCAGTTCTTTTGCTTTTTGCACTATTGACTTTGCAAGTGGGTGCTCAGAATTTTTCTCAGCTGTTGCAGCAATTTCAAGCAACATGTTATTTACATTATTAGGATTGGTTTCTACAGCAAGTGCTATCTGCTTGATAGTTATCAGGTCTGTGACTTGCGGTTTACCTTGTGTCAATGTTCCTGTTTTATCAAAGACAGTAACTTTGATCTTTCCTAGCATTTCCAATGCATCACCTCCTTTGAAT
>JBQTIK010000006.1:0-1579 GCA_052388195.1 Nitrososphaerota archaeon
TTGAAAACTTTTTCACTTCTTCTTCTAATTTATCACTAAACAAGCCGTCCACAAGTTCTTCTATAGTATAAGCATGGCTAGGAAAATTGATGCCTATATGCGAAATGTCTACATCTAGCATCCTTTAGAATCTACTTACTAGCTTATGTAAATTTTTAAAGAAGTTTATATTGTAGCCATTCCTTGGCAAATCAAAGGCCGCTACTACTGTTTTGATTCTAGTTCTTTCAGAATACTCTATAACATCTACAGCGCACTTATCAGCTGTTCCAAATGTTGTCAATTCGTTCACCATTTTATCACTTACTTGTACTGATGCGGTAGTCAAACCATATATTAGAAAATTTTCACGTATTGCATGGACCTCTTTTTTGAAACCTATTTTCTCCAACGATTTTGAGTAAAATTCATTTGAGCCAATATAGTTTGCGATTGTCATACGTGCTGCACTTCTACCTTTTTCTTCAGAATCATTAATGTAGGTTGGTAGAATCGAAATAATTTCAAACGAGTTATGATCTCTTCCCAAAGAGATCAGCTTTTTTTCTATAATTTTAATACTCTGCCTAATCTCACTTTCAGGTTTTAGGAAAAATATTACGCCATCAGCGTGTTCTGCGGCGAGTTGAGTGATTTTGTCTCCAACCGCAGACCAGTAAATAGGACCATCATACTTGGACTTTATGTAATCCGTGTAAGTCGTAATCCGTAACACGGGTTTTTCAAATTTCATCTTGTACATATTTTCAACGACAATAGGCGCGCTTGTTCCTAAACCAAGTACAAATTTTCCACTTGTTTTGTAGTAAATCTTGCTAGTAAGATCTAGTAACTTACTTTTATGTCTGGAAAAGACATTGACAATACCGGTTCCTAATATTACATGTTTGACTTTTGCGGCAATTTCTTGTATAGCATCAAACGCATCCACACCAGCAAACTTCGGATGAGTCTCGGGAACAAAATAATAATTTAGCATCTCTGTATCCGCAATCATTGCTGCCTTCTTTACTGCGTCTAAAGGTGCTCTTATGCCAAGTTCTATGCCTATTTTTTTCATTCTATCAGAATGCTGATTATTTGTTATGAGTTTAAATGCTTTAGAGAAACTTCAACTGAAGAGTTTACGAAATGCAGGATTTCTAATAGGTATGTTTATGAGTCCCTCTAGAGGGAAGATGTATAGCTTCACTGTTAACATCTCTCACAGCGTCTGCAAATGCTTCTGGTAGTGTAGGATGAGCATGTATTGTATCAAATACGTCAGCCAGCTTTAGCTGCATTTTAATTGCAAGTGCTGCCTCACTAATCATTTCTCCTGCATGTGGCGCAACAATAAAAGCACCAACTAGCATCCCATCCTTCTCAAAAACCTTAACAAGACCTCTTGTATCTCCCAAACAATTTGCTTTTGCACTTGCTGCAAGCGGGAATTCCCCCGATCTTCCTTCCAATCTTCCTACAAACGCAACTTCTGGATACGTAAATACACATACAGGTACAGCATGATATTCCATCCTACTTTCTGTTCCCATTAAATTCTGCGCAGCTACCTCGCCTTGCTTTGAAGCAACATGTG
>JBQTIK010000007.1:0-1908 GCA_052388195.1 Nitrososphaerota archaeon
AGAAGCTGTGGCAGCTCCAGAAGCTGCGGCAGCTCCAGCAAAAGGTGCAACTGCTTCAGCTCCATTAAAAGGTGCAGCTGCTTCACCAAAAGATACAAAGCCTGCGGCAACAAAACCTGCGGAGAAAAAACCAACAAAGTAGGTGTATGTGGTGGGAGATCCTAAAAACCCTCGCAAGATCTGGAGAAAACCAAAACGTCCACTAAACTATGATTTGCTAAATGAGGAACTTTTTGTTTTAGGAACCTTTGGATTGAAAAATAAACGTGAGCTATGGAAAGCACATACAGAACTTTCAAGAATACGAAATCAAGCAAGATCACTTTTAGCTTTAACGCAAGAAGTAAGAGAAAAAAAGGAGCCAGTTTTAATGAAATCACTTTCAAGAATAGGCGTAGTAAAAGAAAACTCAACGCTTGATGATGTATTGAATTTAAAAGTCACAGATTTGCTTTCACGCAGATTACAGACAGTGGTTCAGAAAAAAGGATTGTTCAAAAGCCCATATCAAGCAAGACAAGCGGTAGTTCATGGTCACGTAATGATTGGAGAGAGGATTGTTACTATTCCATCATACATAGTGAGGGTAGAGGAAGAAAACCAGATACATGTCCTAACAGGTACCACACATGATCAACCAAAGCAGGTTATTGAGACAGTGCCAGTAGAAGAACCACAAAGGTAGATTAGTTAGACGCAATTATTATTATTTGGAGAATAGGTAAAACAAACACATGTGTTCAATTATAGGTTATCTTGGTGA
Organism: Nitrososphaerota archaeon; assembly: GCA_052388195.1. Lineage (GTDB taxonomy): Archaea > Thermoproteota > Nitrososphaeria > Nitrososphaerales > Nitrosopumilaceae > JBBDNF01. The sequence goes on from JBQTIK010000007.1 coordinate 764, forward strand.
TAGCCCAGCTGCACCCGTTATAGTCAAAGGATTAAAGCGGATGGAATATAGAGGATATGATAGTGTTGGGGTTGCCACATTTTCTGGAAATCAGATTTTGGTAAGAAAGGGGGTTGGAAAAGTGTCTGAGGTAAACAATACAGTAAAACTTGATATGCTTTCTGGAACTGTAGGTATTGGTCACACCAGATGGGCAACGCATGGCGGAGTGACTGAAACAAATGCACATCCGCATCCATCAAGCTCTGGAAAAATTGCCATAGTGCATAATGGAATAATTGACAATTATACTGAGTTAAAGAAAGAATTACAACAGAAAGGATACACTTTCAAAAGTGAAACAGATAGTGAAATTATTGCAAACCTTTTGCAGTACAACTTTGACCAAACAAAAAACATTAAAAAATCCATGATGCAAACAGTATCAAAGCTAAAGGGAAATTATGCTTTTGTAGCTGTCTTTGAAAATGGAACACTTGCCGCAGCTAGATTTCATGAGCCATTAATAATAGGAGTTGGGAAGGATGGTTATTTCATTTCAAGTGATGTTTTAGGGTTTGTGGAACATACTGACGAAGTAATTTATCCAGATAATCATGAATTTGTCATAATCAATTCTGAAGGAATTCAGATGTTTAATTATGAGGGAAATCCTGTACAACATCAAATTACTAAGGTATCAAAGGAGCTTGCTGATGCTTACAAGGGCGATTATGCCCATTTTACACTTAAAGAAATTTCTGAACAACCTGTTACAATATTGAAAGCAGGAGACAATACGAAGCTTGAACTTGATTTAGTTACTGAATTTGTAAGGCATGCAAAAAATCTCTACATAACGGGAAGTGGGACAAGCTACAATGCTGCTCTAGTTGCAAAACATCTTTTCTCAAAATACGCAAAAATAAAGATCGAGCCAATAATATCAAGCGAGGTGCAGTTTTCTTCCAATCTTTTTGATCATCAATCAATTTTAATTGCCATTTCCCAAAGTGGTGAGAGCGCAGATGTACTTGATGCAGTAAACATTGCTAAAAAGGAAGGTACGAAGATCATTTCCATTGTTAATATAATGACTTCTTCGCTTGTACATACTTCATCTATTTCCATTGGACTAAATTGTGGACCAGAAATTGGTGTTGCAG
>JBQTIK010000008.1:0-2336 GCA_052388195.1 Nitrososphaerota archaeon
TTTGACCGTTGTACAACGAAATTATCTCTTGATCAGTAGTAGCATTTTCCGGAGTTTTTTCAAATCGTATTATGCCAGTGAATTTAGGAAAGCGAAGTGCAAGGCCGCTTCCCTTTCTAATCACATCCATGGCCGTTTTGTGTATTGGACTAAGAGTTATTTCTGAAGCTACCACTTCAATTACAACTTCAGGTTCAAACCAAACTTCTGCCTCTAGTCCGCTGTTTATTCTAGGATTTTTCTTGAGTGTTATCTTGTTGAAAAGTATCTGGTAGAACTGATCAAGACTTTCATCTGTAAATCCAGTACCAACTTTGCATATGCTTGAAAAAGTATCCGTCTTATCGTCATAAGTTGCAAGTAATAAAGCTCCGTACCTGCCTGTTCTTCTACCTCGACCAAAGAATGCTCCTATGACTACAAGATCTAAACTATCACCAAGCTCATTTCTGTACTCGCGCTTGAGTTTAAGCCAGTTACTTCCCCTGGCACCTGCTCTGTAAGGCGAGTCAAGTTGCTTTAGCATCAGACCTTCACAACCAGCGGTAATTGCATTTTCTAGTACGTCTTCAACTTCGTTATTGGTTTTTACAATAGCCTTTGGCATGAGTTTTGCAAACGAATCCTCTTTTACTATTTTTTCAAGCAGCTTTCTACGTTCTTTATACGGCAAATCAAGACAGCTTTTACCATCTACAAACATGGCGTCAAAAAAATTCACTGTAATTGGATATTGCAAGACTGCTTTTGCAACTTTGTATTTTCGTCTTCGATGCATAAGTTCCTGAAAGGCAAGATATTCTCCTGAATCTTCATTGATGGCAACAGCTTCTGCCTCAAGTATAGCTTCACGTGCATTTATTGACTTGGTAATTTTTTCTACAATGTCAGGATAATAGTTTGTAATATTCTCTAGACTTCTTGAATACAGTACAACCTTCTCTTCTTGAAGATGAAGCTGAACTCGTTCACCATCAAGCTTGTATTCTGCTGCAAACTCTGGTCCCATCTTTTCATGTGCCTCATCTGCAGTCTTGACTCGTTCTGCAAGCATTGGTCTGACAGGACTAAAAATCGATACTTGGAAATTTTTTATTGCCTCAATTCCATCCTTTGCTAGCACAGCTGAGACTCGTCCCAAATCACTTGATACATTATATGCATGTTCTAGCACCACTCTGTTTTCTTTCGAGCCAGTAAAGGCAATGGCAAGAGAATCCATTAGTGTATAGTCTGCTATGCCCAAACGAAGAGAACCGGTGATTATTTTGAGAATAAATCCAGCCTCTATCGGATTTGCATCGTTTAAGAGGCTAGAAATGTATTTCATCTTCATATCTTGGGAGCGTGCTCCTTTCAGCTCGGCAATTTTGTATAATGTATCGTAGACCCGTTCTACAGTAATTGGTTCAGTTAGAAACGTAGTCTGCGTCTTTTGCTCTAAAATTCTTGAAGCAGCTTGTCCCAAATCTCCGCCTTCATTATATTCATGTTCTATTTTTTTGACTGAAATGCCTGCAGATTTGGAAATCGCTTTTATTGCTATTTTTTCGGCAACACCCATCTCAACTCCTTCGTGATCAGGCCTGAGCTTTCCCTGTAAGAGATAAACCACGTTTGAAATAAGTTCTGGAGGAGTAATCTTGACGAGATCTACAAGATATTGCGTAAGTTCTAGTCGTTTTGTGGTACTTTCCATTATCTTTAGGGTTTCTGCTATAAGAGAAAATTTCATCTGAACGCCTTTTACCAATTCTGGAATAAAAGCTTGAGTTATTTCCTGTCAAGATGAGCCTTTATCTTAAGCCAGATCTCAGGTGATCTCTTAAAAAGTACGGTGTGAAAGTCTGACATCTCATCATCGTTTAGAAACCTTTTGTTTCGCCTCAAAAAACCATCAAAGAAAACTCCTGATATGTATCCAACATAAAGTCCATATGAAAAGTTGCAAAGCATCGCAGTATCAGGTACAAGAGCTTGCGCCTCTACTAAAACCACATTAGGATAGTCAAGCGCATACGTTATGACATCGTTGAGATTTTTTTCCTCGATTACGTCAAGTCCCACGATAAAACCGAGTTCAGCAAATATTTAGGACTTTGTATGATCTTTGTTCGTTTATAAATAGGACTTTATGAAAACCCATCATGGGTGGAGCTAAGAAAAAATCTCCTGCACAGGCAGAAAAGACTCAGCAAGCTGAGGCAGCAAAAAAAGAAGGCGCTTCAAAGAAAAGCGAAAAGAAAGAACAGAAATCAAAATCATCCATTTCTGTAATAATAGATGAAGCTCAGGCCATGAATTTTATCAAGAGCTCCAAAGTTTTTACCGTTCAG
>JBQTIK010000009.1:0-1543 GCA_052388195.1 Nitrososphaerota archaeon
CTTTTCGCCTTTTGTATGCGAATGCATGTATATTGCGTCATTTACATAGACAAAATTCATTGGAATTATCTGTGGATATCCATCTTTATCTATGCTACAGATCCTGCCAGTAGATTGTTGGTTTAGAAACTGAATTACTCTCTCTTTAGATTTTATCTCAAGTCTGCCCAGCAGTTGCATAACAGTGATGATTGGATCGAAGATTATAAATCTAAAAGATGATAAATGGGTCTTGTTTAGATACCATGTGAGAGTAAAAGAGAAGTTTACTGATTTTAAGGCATTTTTACTTGCCGGCAGTGCCGTAATAGCATTTTCACACTTTGTCTATAACCTGTTTGGATATACTATACCACAAGTAGTAAGTGATTTTTTCAAAGAATTCGGGGCCGCTGTGATAATGATGTCAGTCTTTATCTTTGCGGTGGCATGGCTACTTAGGGCAAAGCCATACAAAAGACCAAAAGAGTATTCTATTATAACATATGATGTTTTTGGAAATGAATCAAGAATAGACGGTTTAAGAACCGAATTTAAAACACATGATGTCGCATGGAGCTTTATGAAGAATTACAAAAAGTCTTACCCTCTCTATAACTTTGCCCTTGTCTCAGACCTCCCAGACTCAGAAAAAAAGACCATCTTCAAATACCTTTAAACACTTAAAATTAGGTTACTTTTTAGCTCGTTTTTGTTTTTTCTTGTTTTTCATATGCCATAAAAATATCAGAAAGCCTATTACCGATGATACAATTGTTCCAACGCCAACAACAGGTGCTATGAAGAAATCTCCGATCCAAATTCCTTCAGCACCTCCAATCTCCAGCATTCCTCTTTGTCTTACAAATACATTGAGAGAATCTTCTAGATTGTACTCTTTTCCAGATTTATCAAAATATGATGTAGATATGCTAATTGTCATGTCAGTTGGAATTGCAAGGTCTTTTGATGTTTTTAGTACAAACTCAAAATTTTCACTCTTGCCTGCATCTAGGTTTGTAAAAGAATAGAACTTTTTTCCTTCAAATTCTACTTGTGTTGAGTATACAACAATCTGAATATTTTGTGCATCATAACCTTGGTTTTTTATTGTGCCCTTTATAGAAAATGATTCTCCAGCAAAAATTGAATCAGGAGTATCTGCATCAAGCAAAAGTATAGGAATTGATTGCACATTTAGCTCAACTGCTTTTGTGAGGGTATTCTTAACAGGCCTTTCATCAAAAAAACCTTTGATAAAATACTCCACTGAAACGTTTACAAGAAATGTGCCATGCGGTGCTTCTTCTCTAACTTTTATGTTAAAGTTATTTCCTAAACTAGAGTCTTTTGGCAAATTTTCTATATGAAACTGACTTTGTGAGATCTCTATTTCTGGAGAAGCAACAGTTACTGTGATATTAGATATCTGATCTACTCTCGCTTTTACAACAGAAGAAAAAACAAATTCGTTTTCATGTGTGACCACTTCAGGATAATTTACGGTTACTTCTATATTGGCATCAGTGATACTGTTTTGAGTAGCGTAAGCTGGCACAAAAAA
>JBQTIK010000010.1:0-2756 GCA_052388195.1 Nitrososphaerota archaeon
TATTTTCTTTTTATCATAGCAATTATCGCTAAGATTACTCCAGCCGCTCCAAGAGAAAGACCAAATATTGCAAAGTTATAGGCTGCTTCTGTGTTAAAGTTGCTTGAGGTAGTAATATCAACTCCACTTACCTTTGACTTTAATGAAGCAACTTCTGCTTGTAACCCAGACATGGCGCTCTTTAATGCAGCGACGTCTTGATCTGAGGAGCCAGTTGTATCTGGAAATGCAAGTAACGCCTTATCTTCTACGTCTTCAATTTGAATTTCAGAGTCTATTGCAACTCCGTTAATATCGCCTTTCAGTACCACAACATAACTTCCGGTTCTAGTTGGAATTATCTTAGAATGATAGTTGCCAGCTTTTGTATCAGAATCAATGTCAAGTGTTTTTGTTAGTCCACCATACTTTACTATTGCTTGTAAGCTCTTGAAAGCATTTTTAACACCACTTTGGCCGTCTGATGTATTTTCATTGATTTCAAAGGTGATCGCATTCATAAAACCAACAAGTGGTGGTTCTTGTTGCCAGCCAACTTCGATCTCAAGATTTTCCACTGTTATTATTTTGTGTGCAGAAACTGAAGAAAACCCAAAGATCAGTGGTAAAGACAAAAGCAGAAAGATGAGAGTTCTTTGCATGGTTATTAGCTTAATTGTGAAGGTTATTACTCTTACTCAATTATGGTACAAGCACCGAAATAATCAATTGTTTAAATTATCAAACTTGGATTGGTAATCGTGCTAAAACTTTTAACAATAATTTCTATTGTTTTTATTTGCATTATTAATGTTGGACTTGCAGCTGGTCATCCATTTGTAATAGATACAGAGCCTGCCCAATCGTCAAACATTGCTGGAAGCACAAACCAGATAGTAATTCGTTATTCTGAAGCGGTCGAAGTAGAGTACAGCACGATCAAAGTTTTTGATAAAAATGGAAATCAGGTAGATAATAAAGATACAACATATTTTCAAGGTGAGGATTCTCTTGTTGTCACTACAAAGCCATTAGGTGATGGAGTATTTACAGTAACAAGTAAGGTGCTCTCCAAAGTTGATGGACATGTTGTGAGTGATGCTTTTGTTTTTGCTGTAGGCAGTGCAAGAATAGATCCTTCGCTTTTAGAGGAAACTGAGCAACCCTCTGTATATTTTCCAGAAGCGGCAGCTAGATTTCCAGGTCTTGTAGGCCAAGTGATTGTGCTTGGAGCTGTGCTCTCATCATTATTGATTTGGAAGTCGGTTACAACAAAAAATACAATAAAAGAAAGCTTGGAAGAGTTACAGAAAAGACATTCACAGATATTTCTAAAATTAACTGCCATAGGTCTGTTTTTGGTTCTTGGCTCAAACATTGCTATGCTTGCAATCCAATCAATAGCGTTACAGACCTCACCACTTGCTGCTATACAAACTGGATTTGGCACAACATGGCTTGCAAGAATGGTACTTACCATCATTTTGTTTGTAACATGGTTTTGGGCAGAAAGAAAAATAATAGTTGAAAAAATGCAACAGCTTATTGTACTTGGATTTTCACTTGGACTCATTTCAACAACAACAATGCTTGGGCACGGTGCTGCAAGTATGCATGAGCCTGCCATTATTTTAGATTATGTACATAATCTTCTTGCTTCTGTTTGGATTGGAGGAGTAATTTACACTACATTTGTGATAATTCCTTCCTTTGCCAAGCTAGAATCTGGCAAAAAAGAACTAATGTCACTATTGATCATACCAAAAGTTTCAAGCATGATCATAATTGCAGTGGGGATTTTAATTATTACAGGACCTACACTTCTTTGGTTTTTGGAAAGCGATGTTGGATTGCTTTATAGTTCTACATATGGCAAGCTAATACTTGCAAAGATTGCGCTTGGAAGTATAATGGTTGCAATAGGAGGCTACAATCAGTTTAGAATACAAAAACCAGCAGAAAAAAATCTTCAATCTGGTTCAATAGTAGTTTATAACAAATTTAGAAAATCCCTTAGGATAGAATCTGCTGTAGGGATTGTGCTTCTTGGAGTTGTTGCTCTTTTGGCAAATAGTTCCCTTCCCGCAGGTGAAATCCAAGAGGTGCAAGCTCAAGAGGTTACGTTTGGATATCAAACTATGCAATTCTCTGGTGGCGCTAAATTCGACATAAATATAATGCCCTTCTCAAGTGGAACAAATACTATTACTGTGTCTGTTTTGGCTCTAGATGGAACACCACTTACAGATACATCTGCATTAAAGATAAAGATCTCAAACCCACAGAAAAACATCTCTCCTGTGGAGCTTGATGTATTACCGGTTGAATCTGTGGTGGGTTCTCCAGTTCAGTATGCAGGCAATACTACCTTTGGTTTTCCTGGAAGATGGCATGTAGAGATAGAAGCTCTACGAACTCAGAGAGCAAATGAGGCTGTATCATTTGATGTTGTAATAAAACCACAACTTTCTGAAATTAAAACAAATATTGTTGAATATAGTTTCCCAGTTACTGATACTGCACCACTATATCCTGTATTTGATGGAAAAAATACTATATGGATAAGTGATACTTCCAAACCACGTCTCTGGAAATTTACTATTGATGATAAAAAGTTCACATCATACGAATTTGATGGACAGATTTCTGTAACGTTGAACGTTGATAATGACGGCAAAATATGGTATACTGATACGCCAAATTCAAGAATTGGATTATTTGATCCCACAACTGAAAAATTTGAAAACATTGATCTTCCAATAAAATCAGTACCAATT
>JBQTIK010000011.1:0-2717 GCA_052388195.1 Nitrososphaerota archaeon
TTACTCCTGATTCTTGTAATAGCATAGCAAATGCAGCGCTTCTTGAAGTCATTTCCTCTCTAAGATCCTCTTCTTTACCACTTGAAACCAACATACTTTCTACAAGCAAAGATGTACCAGATGTACAAACCTCCTTACGAGATTCAATTAAGATGTTGTATGAAGATGCCCCACCAAACAGTGTCAAAAGTGCAATGCTTTATGTTATGGGTGGAAACAAAGTTTCGGTAGGTGTGTTAAATTCCATGGTAAACACAATAAGTGGAATTTTTAACGATGACAGCACGCGTGTCAGTCTTTCTGTCGTAGCTGCCGAGAATTCCAAAGTTATCTTATTAACATCAGTATATGGAGAAACAAGGTTTGATAAATATGATCCACTTGGCATCATTCCAACACAAAACACTTTGGACTGGAATGATCTTGACTGTAGTATAAAATTAGATCTAGACTTGAAACAGTTAGAATAAGATTTACTTTTTCTGTATTTTTTTGTCAGACTTAGCTTTCGATTTTTCTTCTGCCTTCTTTTCAGGCTTTTCTTCTTTCTTTGGTTTCGCTGGTTTTGCTTCTTGTTTTGATTCAGTTTTTGGCTTTTCTGGTTTTACATCTGCTTTTGGTTTTTTTGGCTTAGTTTCCACCTTTTCTTCCTTTGTTTCTGTGGTTTTTTCCTCTACGGCTTCCTCACTTTTTTTAGGTTTTGGTTTCTCCTCAACAATAGCCTCTTTCTTAGTTTTTGTTTCTTCTTCTTGATACTTTGAGATTAACACATTACCACCATCATCTTTTGTTAACTTGACTCTTATCTTCCGTGGTGGATGTCTTATTCCTCTAGCCCAAACCAAGTGGCTGACATCTTCTTCAATCTTTATGTTTTCAGATTTCATGTGTCTTGCGGCAAACTCTTTTATCATGTTGATTGCTCTTTTGGCCCTTTGATTGTTTGGAGAAAGCAATACCTTGCCAAGATTTATTGTGTAAACACGCTCAACTTGTTCTTGAGACAATTATCCAACCCCCACGACTGTTCTTCGCCACTGCCTTCTCTTTGGATTTGTTCTTACTGTTCTTTTTGTTTTAATTATAACCCATGCTGGTACAGATGAATTCTGTTTTAGTTTTTTCATCAATCGTATCTTCCTTGGAGCAGACTTGTGAGCAGCCATGAAAGTTGGAAAAACTTGAGCTCTTTTTAAATGAATCTCAAATGCAGCGTCTTTACAGCATAATAGTAAATGTTATGATCTTTTAGGCATCTCGTTTTGTGACAGAAGATTTCTCATCTGTTTTAAGATCCTTGCTGATGCGCCCCAGATTAGCTTGTCTTGGTATCTAAAAGTGCACATCTCTTGGATTGATTTGTGGGATGGATCCATGTCATCTGCTATTGTTTTTAGGAGTGCAAGCAAGTGAATGTGCAGGATCTCTTCTATTTCAGAATTTGGCTTGATCTTATGGATATTAGATTGTACGGTAACAAATGGTGTGATTGTAAAACCAGAATTCAAAGTGGTGACTGGTCTAAGCTGACCTATGATTTGTTCTCGTGAGATGCCAAGATCAATTTCTTCTCTTGTTTCTCGCAAAGCTGTTGCCAAAAGATCCACATCATCTTGTTTCCACGTTCCGCCAGGAAATGAGATCTCGCCTGCATGCAGATTCATTGTTTTTGGTCGTTGCGTCATTATTACAGTAGGCTCTGAACTATAAATTATAACCAAAACTGCCGCAAGCTTTGTCTGACCATTTTGTTTTGCCTCTGCTAAAATTTTGCTTCCTAATGCTTTTTTCAGCTTTTCAATTTCCAATAAGATTAGTTTATTTGCATTGTTATTGATTGTTGCCGTTCAAAGGTTATAATCAGGTAATCTAGAAAATCTTCTATGACAATTACATATGAGATAAACCCCCCAAAGGTAATTCAGGATACAGTGCTGTCTCATAAGGAGTTACAAGACTCTGTAAACCGACTAAAAGAGAGAGCGCTTGCTATTCGTAACGTTTGCAACAGCATTCATGTGACGGATTCTGTACTTGGAATACCTAGGATTTCGCCAATTACAATAGGTGCATTGATTAGAAGTTCTAATGATGGAATCGAACTTTCTGCAAGTGTACGTGTAAGGGACAGAAACCTTACCTCACTTACCCAATCAATTTGTGATGCCATACTACTTAGGCTAAATGGTGTTTTGATCCTAAAGGGTGATCCTCCTCCTGCAGGACCAAAGGATTCCAAGCTGGTACCAAGTGAGATAGTAAAACAGTTCAATGAACAAGGCTTTGGAAAAAAAATTGATCTATTTCTTTCGTTGCCTAGCAATCCAGATTTTGGTAAAATACATAAAAAAATTGAGGCAGAGCCACGAGGGTTTGTAACTCAAGTTGTTAATTCACTTGATCAGATAACAAGGGTGGTAGACAAATTAAAACCGCAAGGATTTAGAATTATTCCATGCATAATGCTGCCAACAGAAAAAAATACAAAATCGGCAAGATTTCTACATCTTGATTGGTCAAATTACGGTGGTGATGCAGTTAACTTCATAAAAGAAGCTCACAAAATTTCAGGAGATGTGCTCTTAAGTTCTCCAAATGATTTTAAAGGGGCACTTGAGACTCTAAAGAAGTTATCAAGTTGATCTCGTCTTATACTGTTGGAATTTATCCACGATCTGAAAAGCTTATCGATGCCACTCGTAAAAACGCAAAAAATC
>JBQTIK010000012.1:0-5912 GCA_052388195.1 Nitrososphaerota archaeon
AAATCATCTTGGATTATTATAGAAATCCGCGCAACTATGGCAAGATAGAAAACCCTGACATCTCCAAGCGCGACAGCAATCCACTTTGTGGTGACGAGCTTGAGATGCACATCAACATAAAAGAGAACAAGGTCTCTGATGTGAAATTTACAGGAAAAGGTTGCGCAATCAGCCAAGCAAGCGCATCAATGCTAACAGAACTTATCATGGGAAAAGACTTTGATTATGTCAAACAGCTAACAAAAGAGGACATCCTTGAAAACCTTGGTCTTCCTGACCTTGGGCCTGCTAGAATAAAGTGTGCGCTGCTCTCCCTTAAGGTTCTCAAGTATGGCATCTACTCATATCTATCTGAGAAGCTAAATGACACCGCATCCGCAGATAAGATAAAAGCAGAAGCATCCGGTCTATTTTAATGGGTAATCTGCCTCACATAGCCCTACAAATACGAAAGATTATCTTTGAAAAATTCAATGACCCCAACCTGAAATTTACAGGTGATGAGATCTTTGAAGTACTGAAAACCTTGGACATCGACAAGTCTTTGACCATAGATGACATGAAACCATTTTTTAACCAGCTGCACAAAGATGGACTACTCAGGCCAATAGCACAGGATTTTACAACTCAGTGGTTCAAGCTCTTTGCTGGAGTGGAAAAAATCAAATGCAATTCATGCAATCTTGAAATTCATCTGGGCAAATTGGAAGATAGAATCTGCCCAAACCCAGCTTGTAAAGCAGCTATTTAGCTCTGTATCTTTTTGCCGCTTCTTCCAAAGACTGAATCATTGGAAGCTTCATTCCAGCTAAATATAGCACTAAGGCACCACCTGCTGTGCTGATGTGGTTTATTTTTTCTGCTAACCCATATCTTTTCAGAGCTGCAGTAAGATGTCCGCCACTTACAATGGTTGTGGCAAAAGAATCTGCAACTGCCTTAAGCAGACCTTCGGTACCAAACTTGAATTTTTCATTTTCAAAAAATCCTGCAGGGCCACTGATAAATACGGTTCCAGCACTGTGTATTGATTTTGTGTAGTGTTCAACAGTCTTTGGACCAAGATCAAGTATTTTGTCTTCCTTGCCAAGCTCTCTGACGTCCATCTCAACTCTGGCACCATTCTTATCAATTGCAATGTCCACCGGAGTCGTAAAGACATCGGGATGTTCTCCTATCAGAGAGTGTGCCTTTGCAACTACCTCTTCTTCTCTTTTTATGCCAAGGGGGGATTTTATTCTGCCCTGAGCTCGCATGAAGACATTTGCAATGACTCCTGTCAGCAATACTTGGTCTGCTCTTCCGCTTTGAATGAGGGTCTTTATTGCTTCAAGCCTGTCCATGACTTTAGATCCTCCAAGCACTACCACATGCGGACCTTTTGCTACAGTCATTATCTCATCTAGCTTGCGCACCTCACGCTCAACAAGTCTTCCAGCACAAGCAGGCAGAACATACGAAAATCCAACAATGGAAGGATGTGATCTGTGTGAGCTTGGAAAAGAATCAAGCACACAAAGATCAAAAAGCTTGGAAAGCCTGCTAACCATTATTGTCTTTGCAGCTTCAGCAGGCGCAAATTCATAGTTTTCTTCTGCACACAATCTCAGGTTGTCAAGCAAGAGTATGTCGCCATTTTTCATGTTTTTTATTTCTCTTTGGGCTTCTGTACCAATTACATCTTGGACATACTTTATCTTGTGATCCAGTATCTTCTCAAGAACCTTTGCATGACTTTCCATGCCGGTGTAGTCCTTGTTTCCTACTCTTCCTTGATGCGAAGCTATGACTACTTTTGCTCCTTCAAGATCCTTTAGGGACACGGTAGACTCTCGTATTCTGCTTGTTTCAAGGATCTCCATGGTCTTTGGATCTATGGGCGAATTCATGTCTACGCGAAGAAAAACAGTCTTTCCTTTGGTATCAAAATCCTCAAGTGTAAGAAGCCTCACGCCGATCCTATCATTTGGTGCAGTTAAAATCTTTTAGTCGAAAAAATGAATCGATCTTTGAACTGAATTTTATAGCTACCACAAACGAGATTTATTCTGTCATTTTAATATGGAGTGATCTATGATTACCTCATGCAAATCAGAAAGCAGTGGAGGATTTTAACATATGCAAAAATGGGTTTTTGACATAAGATCAGGAAGGTTTTTTGCAATCTTTGCATTTTTTGTCATTCTCACATATCTGGTTTATGCTAAAATCACGCAACCGATAGATAATGCAATTATAACTTATGCCCAGTTGCTTGGTGGAAATCAAGCGCTGGACTTGGCCATGCAGATCTTTACTGAAATTGGAAGTGTCTTTTACATGATAATTTTTTGTATTATTTTATTTATCAAAAAAAGCACAAGAAGAGTTGGTCTTGTGCTGATACTTTCTGTTTTGGCAGGAACTATAGCTTCAGCATATATGAAAGACTTTGTGGGACAGGAAAGACCACAGCTGGAATTTGTAGGAAAACCGTTTCCTATAACGCTTGAACGAGATTCTTCTTTTTTTGGAATTGGTTCGTTCCCATCAGGGCATGCTACAAGAACCGCCGCATTTGCCTTTGTAATAGGATATGCACTCTCAGAAAGGTTTCCACGTGGTTGTTACCTTTTGTGGGCCTATCCGCTGTTTGTCTCAATTAGTAAAGTCTTCATACTACAACACTTTCCAACGGATGTAATTGGCGGTACACTTCTTGAAATACTTGTTGCGGATATCGTATCAAAAAAACTGAAATTGCATTTGATATTTGAGAAATCAAAAGCCTAGCTCTTGTAAAACCTTTGAGCTAATCAATACCATGGCATAATGCAAGTTGTCATAATGATATATCCAGTACATTACATCACGTTCCTGTTTTGTCTTTCGTAATCCAAAGTTAAGCTCATTCATTATCAAAAAACCAATTTTTTTAGCAGCGTCTTTGTCATTTGTCATCAATACCCTATATGCACTTTTTTGTCCTGAAAATCCCAATTTTACCATCTCTTCAGCAGCTTGGGATGCTTGGGCTTCATCTTTTACCTCAAACGTTTTAGAGACAGGAAGTTGGGAGGGGTGAAACTCCATACGGTTTTTTTTATATTACCCAATAAAATCTAGCGGGTAATCTGATCATATTTTCAAAATTTGTCAAAAAAATCGCGTAACATGTCAAAAATATTAACTGTTATGTCAATTACTAATCATAACAAAAACTTAATCGAGTACAAAATCTCTAAAAAACCATGACTTCGCTTTCAAGGCTTGCTAGATCATACAAAAACAAGAAAATCCAAGCAACAAAGCTAAGGAGACAAACCGAAAAAAAGCTCAAAACTGCTCTTTCACTAAAGCGAAGATCTTCTTCGGGGCTTTCTTCTCTTGAAAGAAGAAAAGAGGCAATGATTGCAAAAAAAGATGAGATCTCCCAACTACTTAGCCAGTATTTGGCACAAAGGGCTAGCATACAAAGGCTGAAAACTGCTGCAGAAGAGAGGATAATGCAAGAAAAGGAGGCAAAGGAACGCGCTCAGCAAGAAAGCGAATTTGTTGAATCTCCAGATGACAAGGCACGGGCTTTTGAGAGAGTTAAGACGATAGATCAAAAGATCGCAGAGCTAAACTCAGAGATAAGACAAAGAAATGCTGCAGAAGAAAGGCTTGTTAAACTAATTGCTGATACAACAAAAGCCAAATCAAGACTTGACTTGAAGATAAGACAGCAAGTGCAGTCAAAACCGGCACTTTTGGTGCAGCTAAAATCAAGCACAAAGTCAGGAGAACGACTTCGCTCTCAGGTTCAAACAAAGCTAAAGCAGGAAGCGCAACTAAGTCGCAATTTAGTTACAATCAACGAGAAATTAAAACTCTTAAAAGCTAAAAGACGAAAGGCAAAACGCAAGGCAAGGAAAAAAACAAAAAGAAAGGTACTAAAATTAAGACGAAAAGCAAAAGCACGAAAAACAAAAACAAGAACAAAAAAAGCTCTAAAAAGAAGAACAAAGACAAGAAAAAGAAGGACAATAAAAAGAAAAGCAAAACGCAAGGCAACAAAAAAATCTAGAAAGTCAAAACGAAGATAGAAGTCCTACGCTTCATTAATATTGAATAACTTTTCTTTCTAATCTGTGTCGTTTCCACAAAAAATCAAAGTTGAAGTTTCTGAAATGCCAAAGCTAAAAAATCCACAGCTTATCTGTGGCCTGCCAGGAAGTGGCTTTGTGGGCAAGCTTGCAGTTGATTATCTAATAGAAGAACTCAAGGCAGTCCAGTTTGCAAACATATTTTCCTCATCCTTTCCGCCACAGGTTTCAATCCGACCTGATGGAACAATTGATCTGATGAAAAACACGTTATACTACTGTAAAAACAAACCAAACGATATCATTCTTTTAACTGGCGATGCCCAACCAATCACACCAGAAAGTGAGTATGCCATGGCAGACGAAATCATAGGAATTTGCGAAAAGCTCGGTGTTACAAACATCTATACACTTGCAGCATACATCACTGGCTCTTTTTCAAAAAATCCAAGAGTATATGGAACAAGCACATCGCCTGATGTAGTCAAGGAATTTTCAAAACAAGGAATTTTTACAATGGATGGCGGAAGTATCACTGGCATGAACGGCTTGATGATAGGAGCTGGAAAAACAAAGGGAATAACTGGAGTCTGCTTGCTGGGAGAAACATCAGGCTACGTTGTTGATGCAAAGGCATCAAAAGCAGTTCTTGAGATTCTTTCAAAGATGTTAGGATTCAAGCTTGACATGACCACACTTAACAAGAGAGCTCAAGACACCGAACATCTAATCAAAACAATAGAGGACCAGATGGGACAGAGACCCTCCGGCGAACCATTACCAATTCCACCACAGGATAAAAAACTAGGATATATCAGCTAGTCTAAAACTCGATGATGTTTAACTTTCCGTATTTTCCAACGTTGAGGGAATTTTCTCCCTTGAAGTTGCTGATGTAACCATTTTCTATTGTTACTTTGGAGCCAGCCTTTACCATTTTGATCTGAGCATCCCATAGTGTTAGTTTGATCTGACCAGTATCGTCTTTTAGAATCGCATCGGCAACTTGGGCCTGCCCACCAGTTTTCAGGTTTACAGTTCTTGGTTCACCAATACTTTCTACGGTTCCTTCAATGGTGTCCAGCCTTGTCATACCGCTTCTAAGCTGGCTTATTGTAGTCATCAGCGAGATTTTTCGTGCTCAAATAATAAGTGTTTTGATATCAAGTATTGGTAAGTTATCAGGGTTTTCATCATCTAATTTCTTCGTGTTAAGATTCGGGGTTTAAGGAATGTGATGAATTTCATGTACTTTCATAATCCATGATTTTTGTTTTTCACTTTTATATGAAAGTCTCCTACCACAACGAGAACATACTGCATATTTCCATTCTTGCACAACATTAAACTTGAATACAGAGATAAAACCTTTCTATCTACTCTGTCTCTTTATCAAATAATTCTGTAGTTAAAAGATTATCAGATCCAATCGAATTCATTTCACCATCTCCTAATCTCTCAGGTGGTATACATTCAACTTTGTTTACTTTACCTATTCTTAATTCTGTTGGTTCATCTGGCATCCATACCTGAGCAATGTAATCTCCAATCTGAGCAAACCTTCGAGGATCTTCATTTACGATCTGTTTTTTTATAAATCCTAATTCAATGAGTTTTGATTGTACTATACCAAGTAATTCATTATTTTTCAAAGGTATTATGTAGACGAATCTGTTTTTATCTATCTCTAACAATGTATGATATCATTGTATTGAATTTGATAAGGTTTTGGCTTTAGAAGATAATTTTATCAAGTTTTCAATCTTATTCTGTCCTAAAGGTAGTTTTATTCCAGCTTTCTGTTGCGTTATGATAAAGCGCCTATCCAACCAACTTGGAAATTTA
>JBQTIK010000013.1:0-2774 GCA_052388195.1 Nitrososphaerota archaeon
AATAAAAATAACTAATTTATCAAATTTGTAGTTAGTAAGTGTTAAATTAAGGGCAACTTCACTTTAATCGAATATGACTACTAAGAAGCCTTCTGGTCACTCTCATGGCTTTATGCATAAAGCGAGATCTGTCATGACAAAGGATCATGTCAGAGGAGTCTCTTTTCTATTGAGAAAATTTAATGAGGGAGACAAAGCTCTAGTAATCATAGATCCGTCCCAACACAAAGCATTGCCACATCGTAGATATCATGGTAAAGTGGCAACTGTACGAGCTGTTGGACGCAGGACTGTAACGCTTGATGTCAAACTTGGCAACAAGACAAAAACTCTAATCACACGGTTAGACCATATCAAACCATTTGGTGTATAAAGATGGAAGAGATAAAAAAGAAGCAGCCCATTTCTATTTCTGAAGTTAAGGAAATTATGGAAAAATCTGATCCAGAATCCATGGACCAGATACAAAGATGGACATATGACTATGTGTCAAAGTTTACAAAAATAGACGCAAAGGCAGCAAAAAAACTCAAGCAGCAACTTGTCAAAGAATGCGGAATGACAGAAGAAGAAGCTGTAGAAATAGTAAACAATCTCCCAACCACAGAGGCTGAGCTTCGCTCCTTTACTTTTGGCTGGAAAAAGCTAATTCTGACCGAAACACTAGAAAAAATGCTGAAAATTATCAAGGAGAACGCATAACACTAGGAGTGAATCGTTCATGGAAAGAAGTCAACCTAGAAAGTATGAAGAGTACGCATACGTCTTAGATTTTGCACCTAGAGGAAAATCTGTTACAGTAAGAGGACGAGACGGAATCATAATCACTGCATTAGGAGAAGACAGGTTAACAATATTAGAACTTCTTGGCATGCCAAACTCTACATTTGAGATCGGTGAACGAGTCTACATTGGAAAAGAAGGACGAAACAAAATCCTCTCAGTTTTGGGCAGATTAGAATACAATGATATTTCAGCGGCAGCACAAAGCGAACTTACAGGAGTTATAGAAAAAATTGTTTCACAAAACGAACAAAGGTTTGTGGATTACCTAAACAATGCACAGCCACTTACCCCAAGGATTCATGCATTGGAGCTAATACCTGGAGTTGGCAAGACATACATGAGGACAATGCTTGAAGAACGTGAAAAGAAAAAGTTTGCAGATTTTAAGGATTTGCAGGATAGGGTAGGACTAAAAGAACCCATAAAGCAAATTGCAAAGAGGATCCTTGAAGAGATAACAGGCGAGACAAGAATGAACCTCTTTGTCAGACGATGAATAGACGCCGTTTACTTGGACAACACTTTTTGGTTTCAGAATCTATTGCAAAATCAATAGTTGGCTGTGCAAATATAACAAAAAAGGATACTGTTCTTGAGATTGGCACTGGAAGAGGCATACTCCTTCCTTTTCTCTGTCAAGCTGCAAAAAAAGTCATATCGGTGGAAACAGACAAAGAACTATACTTATCAACTTTAGAAAAATTCTCAAACCTTTCAAATCTGAGCCTAATGCATGGAGATGGCTTTAAGCTAGATTTGGATTTCACAGTTTTTGTGTCTAATTTGCCATATTCAGAAAGCCGTAAAGCAATAGAATGGCTAATACAAAAGAAATTCTCTCATGGAGTAATAATGGTTCAGAAGGAATTTGCTGAAAAACTTCTATCAAAACCTGGTAACAAAAACCACAGATCAGTCACGGTACTTGCAAACTACTGTACGAAAATAGAACATATTATGGATATAAAAAAAACAAACTTTTCACCTATGCCCAAAGTAGACTCGGTTGTCTTGCGATTGACCAAAACACACCAAATATCAAAAAACATCATAAATACAGTAAATAGGCTTTTTTCGTACAGAAGAAAGACAATTCGAAATGTTGCCAAACAATTTGGTAAATCAATAGATTCAAACCAAAGATTTGAAGACCTGACAGATGGTGAGATAGTAAGACTTGCAAAACAAATTAACAAAAAATGAGTATTACCTTCCTTCTGAAGATACTTTATTTTTTGCAAATCAAATACAAAATGAAAAAGGAAAGTATGCTCTTGACATTGGGACCGGATCAGGCTATTTGGCAAAAGTGTTGTTGCCGAACTTCGAACTGGTAGTGGCCACTGACATTAGCTTTGAAGCAACTAGGAAGGCACATTCCGTAATTGATAATTGCTTGTGCTGTGATTCCGCAGATGCCTTGGTAGCAGGATTTGATCTTATTGTATTAAATCTACCATACCTCCCATCAAATGAAATTACAGACAGCACAGTAGATGGCTTACATGAAGGAGTAACAATCCCTCTTAAGATCATAAAATCGGCAAAACGCGTTAGCAAAAAGGGAGGCCGATTGCTTTTCTTAACATCATCGCTTGCAAATTATGAAGAATTAATCAAACAAACTCAATCATTGGGACTTCGCACTAAGATAATTGCAACAAAGAAAATGTTTTTTGAAGAGTTAATTTTAGTTGAGGCAACAAAATGATTTTATTTTCTAAGTTTTTGTTTTGCTATTTCTGCAATTACTTGAGACATTTTTGACGTAGATGCGCTGCCCCCAATATCATACGTAACATATTTTCCCTCGTTGATCACTTGTTCGGTTGCAGCAAAGATTGCATTTTTTATTTGAGGTTCTCCAAGATATTCGACCATCCATGCTCCGGACAATATGGCTGCGGTTGGATTCACTTTGTCCATGCCTTTGTATTTTGGTGCACTTCCATGCGCAGGTTCAAACATTGCATATGAGTCTCCTATGT
>JBQTIK010000014.1:0-7301 GCA_052388195.1 Nitrososphaerota archaeon
TCTACTTAATATCAGTCCTTTACATTTGTAAAGTGTGCAAACATAGATAAACGTGAAAGTGTGAGAACAAGCTATATGCCCTTTAGGCTAGACGAAGTAGATGTTGCATTACTTGAATCACTTATCAAAGATGGGAGAAAATCCTTTAGACAAATTTCACGAGAAATCAAGGTGACCACGCCTACTGTCAAAGCAAGATATGAAAGACTTGCCAATATGGGTCTGATAAAATCAGTTTCTCCTGTGTTAGACTTGGGTATGCTAGAAAACAAAACAAGTGCACGACTAGATAAAATTCGTTACAAAGCACATCAAGGTCATGGAATAAAACTTGACAAAGGCGTGTTGGTAAAGATGAGCTGTGATTATTGTGAGGGACCTGTACATGAAAAACCAAGTATTCTTAAATTTGGAAACTTGGAGAGATTTTTCTGTTGTACTTCATGTAGAACTTTGTATAAAGAAAAATACAAAGGCAGAATCCAGTCTCTATCAAAATAGAAATTCTACAATCTGGACATAATTTGGAAAAAGGGATTTATAATTACTAAAAACTCTTCATTTTTGTGAAAAGAAAGTTTTTGATTGCAATTCCAATAGCTATAGCGATAATTTCCGTGATTGTAGTTTATTCCAATCTTAATTTGCAACAGACAGTAAGTGATGGAAATATTGACAATACAGCAAGAACTGATGCAAGAATAGTATACTGGCGTCACATACACGGATTAGGAATTGATCCTGCAGATCGTAATATCCTGTATATAGCTACACATGGAGATTTTTACCAGAGCGTTAATGGAGGATCTCCTGTAAAGGTAGACAAAAGTAGAGCCGACTACATGGCATTCAATGCACCTCCAACTGCAGGTGTTCCACTTTATTCAAGTGGTCATCCCTCTACTGGAGGTAACACTGGTCTCATAAAAAGTACAGATGGTGGTCAGACGTGGGAAGTTGTTGCAAAGGTTTTGGAGCCACCAGTAGATTTTCATGCCATGTCAGTCAGTAAAAGTGATCCTAATACCATAGTAGGGTTTGACAGTGGTGCTCGGGGTTTATTCAAAACCAAGGATGCTGGAAAGACATGGAATACACTACAGTATCCAGATTACATATCTGCTCTTGCAATTTCTCCACAAGATTCTGAGATTATATTTGCAGGCACTGGAAAGGGAATATTTCAATCAAATGACGGTGGAAAAAGCTGGGCTCAACTTAACGAATACAAAGGAATTACCATACTTGCTTTGTCCTTTGATGAAGAAGGAGTTTTGTATGCATCAAATCAATTTGGTCTTTCAAGATCAGTTGATCTAGGAAAAAGTTGGGAAAAGATCAACGGTCCAGATCTTACAATAACTAGCATAGCAATAGATTCTGTTAACAAAACCATTTATGTTGCAGGATATGCACCCGAAGGTTACCAAGAAGTTTTCAAAAGTTCTGATGACGCGACAAGTTGGAATTTGATAGGAACTAATAGAGAGTCTATTTCTTAATTACATTGTACTAACCAGAAATTCAATACAAGTTAGTTTGAAACATTTCATAATCCTGTAGCTCCTCCTTTATTGGTATCATGAGTTCCACAACACCTTTTAATTGTCTGTCGTTACACGAAGCTGGTACGAAAAGATGGTAGGTGGTGATCCCTATGCAAAGCGTCTCTTATGGTTTGTTTTTGCTGGGTCTAAAGGTGGTTCGAACAGAATTAGATTGATATCAGCAATAAGAAAGACACCACTCAATGCAAACCAACTAGCAAAAGAGCTAGGGCTAGACAACAAGGCAATCCAACACCACCTGAACGTTCTTGATAAAAACAACCTCATAACAAAAGTAGGTGATAAATATGGAGCGACTTATTTTGTTTCTACATTCTTGGAAGTTAATATGGAAACATTTGATGAAATTGTAACGAAATTGGAAAAAAGTAAATAAGCTTAGGACGAGGGATTTTTCTTACATGGAACCAATAATGACTGCAAGCACGATAGTGTCTGGCGCAAACATGATTGTGCTGGGAGTACTGGCTGGAGTCTTTGCTAAGATGTATTTTAGGACAAAAGCACAGCTTCCCTTGGGAATGATATTCTTTGCTGGACTATTATTCTTACACAACACAATAGGAGTGTATGCTTATTTTTCCATGATGCAGCTGTATGCAACAGAACTTCTGCCATATCTTCTTGCAGTTCATAGTGCGGAGCTTGCTGGTGTTTTGATATTTTTGAAGATAACACTACAGTAGATTTGGTTTATTTGTAAGTCATATACAGTAATTCTGTGAAGCAGCAATACAAGGAATACCTTAAGCTTAACAAGAATATTTTGCTTGGATTTGCTGCCTCTATCGTTATTTCAGCCATTGCTGCACATCTTTTTTCTGAACAAGCGGATTACTTGAACACAACTTTTACCCTTATGGTAGATTATGTAGTATATTTTTCTACCTTTGGCGGTCTGTACTATATCGACAACAGAAAAAAGTATATTCTGAAATCTGGTGAAACAGACAAAGCCGCACTTAAAAAAGATCTAATAAAAATAATATCTTCACTTGGTATTGGCGAAGTTGTATATACGATAGTAAGATGGGTTTTGCAATATTATTTGCTGACAGAAGGCTATGACGCATATCTTGCATCACTTGCAGCTCAATCCACATCCACTGTTGTATACATGGTAGTTGTGAATTTTACTGTTAAACTAACGAGGTTATACAAAGATGGCGCTTAGCATTTATGTAGACGGCTCTGGTGGACCAGACTCTGGTTATGGATTCTTTGTCAAAGAAACCGGTGAATCCTTTTACAAAAAAGAACCAGACATTACAAATAATCAGGCAGAATACATGGCAATAATTGCCGTCTTGAAAAAATTCACAGACTATAAAGATGAAATAAACATATACAGTGATTCCAAAAACACAGTCTCACAGCTAAACCATGAGTACGCTATTAACAGTTCTGTGCTTAGAACCTTAGCCATGGAAGCTTGGAACTTGATAAGCAAGTATCCAAACCTAAAGATAAAATGGATTCCAAGAAATGAAAATCTAGCAGGAAAGATGCTTGGAAGCTAAACATTCCACTTTGATCACCTAAAAGCAGGATTTCAAACTATACGGATAAACTTATTATACATGTCAATTTGATCCCATTCGTTAAAATGAATGAATCCGTTTTTCTTTCTCCAAAATCTATTGCAATAATTGGTGCTTCAGACAAAGAAGGCAGCATAGGACGAGCAATCACATCAAATATAATGAAAGGATACACTGGGAAAATTTTTCCAATTAGTCCTACGAGGGAAACAGTCTTTGATAAAAAAGCATACAAGAGTGTTTTGGATGTTCTAGAAGAAATTGATCTTGCAGTAATTATTACAAAAAACGATGTTGTGCCAGCTGTACTTGAAGAGTGTGGCAAGAAAAAATTAAAAAGTGCTATTGTAATTACAGCTGGTTTTAAGGAAGTAAATGAAGAAGGAGCAGCACTCGAACGACGATTAGGAGAAATTGGTAAGAAATACAATCTAAGGATCATAGGTCCAAATTGCCTTGGTGTGATGAACCTTGCACCACAAACCATGATGAACTCAACTTTTCTCAAGGTTACTCCAAAGTCAGGCGGAATTGCCCTTGTCTCCCAAAGTGGTGCTATCTGTGCTGCTTTGGTAGAGGATGCTAGCGCTCAGGGAATTGGCTTTTCTGCCGTAATAAGTATGGGAAACAAAGTGGATATGAACGAAGTAGACATACTAAAGGTACTTGCAGGACATGAGCAAACAAAAGTCATCGTGATGTACCTTGAAGACTTGGGAAACGGGCCAGAGTTTTTGAAAATCTGTAAACAGATCACACGTCTTAATGCTATAAAAAAACCAATTTTGGTTTTAAAAGCTGGTCGTAGTCCAGAGGGAGCAAAAGCAGCCATGTCACATACTGGTGCACTAATGGGTTCTGATGAAATATACGATGCATTACTAAAACAATCCGGTGCAATCAGAGTGGATACAATGGAAGAGTTATTTGATTATGCCACCGCGTTTTCAAAACAACCTCTTCCAACAAGAGGGGATTTGGTTATAGTTTCAAATGCAGGAGGACCTGCAATAATATCAACCGATGCATGTTCCAAGCTTGGAATCAAAATGGCAAAAATCGAAGAAATTAGACCAAAGATAAATGCAGTTATCCCACCTTGGGGGTCTTCAAGAAATCCAGTCGATATAGTAGGAGATGCAGATTTTAACAGATTTGATAATGTACTAAACGAAGTTCTTGCGCATCCAAACGTTGGGTCAGTTATTGTAATGTGTACGCCCTCGGCAACCTTAGACTATAACAAGCTAGCTGAAGTTACAGTTAATGTATCAAAAAAATACAATAAGACAATACTTGCAAGCCTAATGGGCTTAGATGAGGGTGTAAAAAACAAAGAAATACTTGCCCAAGGTGGAATTCCCTACTACAACTATGCGGAGACTGCTATACGCTCTCTTAAGGCAATGCTACGATTTGTAGAGTGGTCCAAAACTCCCGAAGGCAACTTTCACGAGGTCAGTGTGGACAAAAAAAAGGTTGAAAAGATATTTGATCAAGTCAAAGCTGACGGTAGAAAAAACCTTCTTGAGGAAGAAGGCCAAGAAGTATTACGCGCTTACGGCTTTCCAGTTCCTAAAAGCATTCTAGCTACAAAAGACAAAGAAGCCATACAAGCTGCAAAAAAAATTGGCTATCCTGTAGTAATGAAGATAGCATCGCCCCAGATCATCCACAAATCAGATGCAGGTGGAGTAAAAGTTGGGCTCAAAAACCCTAGGGAAGTAAGAGCTGCATTCAAAGAAATAATCAAAAACGCAAAAAAATACGACAAAAAAGCTGTCATCAAAGGTGTTTTGATACAAGAGATGATCAAAGGAGGAAAAGAAACAATCATTGGATCAAAGCTAGAGCCAGGATTTGGACCTGTTGTGATGTTTGGCATGGGAGGAATTTATGTGGAAGTCTTAAAGGATGTTACATTCAGACTAGCTCCAATTACTGATACAGAAGCAGATGAAATGATTTCTTCTATTAAGACAAGCAAGTTGTTACAAGGAATCCGTGGTGAAAAACCATCTGACACCAAAAAGTTGTCAGAGTGCATTCAACGTCTTTCGCAGCTTGTTACCGATTTTAAAGAAATAAAAGAACTTGACATGAATCCTGTATTAGTTTTTGAAAGAGGTTGTAAGGTAGTGGATATAAGAATTGGTCTTGCCTGATCTTACTTTCTACCTTTAATATCAAACAAAAAATGCCTAGATGATATTTATACTACATTGACGAATAATAGCTGCATGCCTATTAGAACTGGTGCCGAGTACATACAGAGTCTTAGGGGAAGAAATCTCAAGGTCTACCTTTTTGGTGAACTTGTCAAAGAACCTGTAGACCACCCAATGATACGTCCTTCTATTAATGCAGTTGCTGAGACATATGATCTTGCAGTGAGAGAGGAAGAGCTTGCTACTACCAAGTCTTCTATAACAGGACAACGAGTTAACAGATTTCTGCATATTGTGGAAAGCGCAGAAGACCTTGTCAACCAAAACAAGATGCAAAGAAAATTGGGACAAAACACTGGTACATGCTTCCAGCGATGTGTTGGTATGGACGCACTAAACTCACTTTATTCTGTTACTTACGAGATAGATGAAAAATACAAAACAAATTATCACAAAAGACTAGTCGATTTTATAAAAATGGTTCAGAATGAAAACGTCGTAATCGGTGGTGCAATGACTGATCCTAAAGGAGATAGAAGCAAAGCTCCACATGAGCAGGAAGACCCTGACATGTTTGTACATGTAGTAGAAAGAAATGACAAGGGAATTATAATAAAGGGAGCCAAGGCTCACCAGACTGGCTGCATCAACTCACACTGGATCATAGTGATGCCCACAATGCGATTGGAAGAAGGAGATGCTGACTATGCTGTAGTTGGAGCTGTTCAAGCCGACGCACCTGGAATCACATACATCTATGGACGCCAGTCATGTGACACAAGAAGCATGGAAGAAGGAGATCTTGATGCTGGAAACGCAAAATTTTCAGGACAAGAGGCCATGATTATTTTTGATAACGTTTTCATTCCTTGGGAACACATCTTCATGAATGGCGAATATGAGTTTGCCTATATGCTTGTTGAAAGATTTACTTGCTATCACAGGAGAAGCTATGTCTGTAAGACAGGTCTTGGAGACGTATTGATTGGTGCTGCAGCTGCAATTGCAGACTATAACGGAATACCAAATGTATCTCATATCAAAGACAAGCTTGTGGAAATGACTCATCTCAACGAGAGTATATACGCTGCAGGCATTGCCTCTTCGTACCAATCACACCCTACAAAATCTGGAGTCTGGATAAATGATGATATGCTTGCAAACGTTTGTAAACACAATGTCACAAGATTTCCATATGAGATTGGCAGATTAGCTCAAGATATTGCAGGAGGACTTATGGTAACACTTCCATCTGAAAAAGACTTTAGAAACCCAGAAACGGGACCAATCCTTAGAAAATATCTAAAGGGGCGCAAAGGCGTAGATGTTGAAAATAGGCTAAGAGTTTTGCGATTGATTGAAAACATGACAATGGGAAGAAATGCAGTAGGATATCTTACAGAGTCAATGCACGGAGCGGGATCCCCACAAGCACAAAGAATTCAGATTGCGCGCCAGATGCAGCTTGGATATAAAAAGAAGCTTGCTAAAAACTTGGCAAATGTAAAGGAAGAACCAGATCTTACACAGGAACAATCTGACTACTTTGAGAGAGTATTCAAGTTAAGTAAATCTAACAAAAGCTCCGCATAAAACTTCTGCTCAAGTGGAAATTAGTCTTCTTTCTCATCTGGATTTTTTGAATCAAAATTTTCTATACTG
Organism: Nitrososphaerota archaeon; assembly: GCA_052388195.1. Taxonomy (GTDB): domain Archaea; phylum Thermoproteota; class Nitrososphaeria; order Nitrososphaerales; family Nitrosopumilaceae; genus JBBDNF01. Next base: position 6,940 of record JBQTIK010000014.1, read on the forward strand.
CTATCAGTTTTTAGAAATTCGCTACTAGGGATTCGATCTATCTCGCTAGATGTTAGAGCTAAGCTTGTATAGTCTTGAGGTGGAGGTTGATCTGAAAGAATAACCGGTTCAGGTTTTGTTCTACTTTTTCCAAACTGTTTGAATATCATAATTCCAATTATAACAGCAATTATAATGTAGTTTATGGGCGGAGTCAGAATCCTTGTAATATATCCTATCTGAGGAACTACATAGACTACCTTGCCAATATATTCCTGCTCTGTTATTGGAAAATCTGTTCCAGGTATTGATGATGTATTAGAATCACGTTTTGTCATAAAAATACGAGGTTCTTCATCAATGATATAGTTTACTCTAAGCAC
>JBQTIK010000015.1:0-3833 GCA_052388195.1 Nitrososphaerota archaeon
ATCTTAAATTATCAAATATACTTTGCAATCTGATTTTTCTAATTCTTTCATACTTGTGTATATGTAATCGTTTCTTTGGAATTCTTTCTTTCGAGTCCACCAATCTTTTTCTCCTGTATCTTGGAAAATTCCTATTTTTTCTTCGTTTACCATATATGCACTTACTTTAGTAACTGTGGAATCATCGTCTATCTCCCACCCAAATTCTCTTCCCACTAGATCCACTGCAATGGTTTTGTTTACATCTGCAGCAGTAGTAATGACTGCTGTTGCGCCCAATGATTTTGCAATCTCTTCTGTAAGTTGATTTGCTCCACCCAAATGTCCTGATAGAGTGCTTATTGCGAATTTGCCTGTATCATCTATAACAACTACCGCCGGGTCAGATTTTTTATCTCTCATATGGGGTGCAACTAGTCTAATCACTGCACCAAGTGAAAATATACAAATGAGCGCATCGTTTGTTTTGAAGAGTTCACCTGCCTTGGTTGTAGTGGAATCATTAAACCATTCTATTTGTGAGTCATTGTTAGAAAACTTGGTAGGTGCAAAAACCTTCCAAGTTTGAAATTGTTTTTTTAGTGATAGGCCTATTGATATTCCATTTTTTGTAATTGCAAGTATAGCGACTCTTTCCACAAGCTGATTTTTATCAGACTAAAGATATCTGTTACTGTCTTGGATGTCTACCTATTATTTTACCATCAAAATCAAACATAATGATATCAATTTCAAGTTTGTTTTCTGAGTAGTTTCTCATATGTTTATAAACCTCAAGACAAATCATATCAAAAAAACCGGTTAAATTTCTCTTTGTAATTATTTCAAGTACATGTCTTGCCGTATTTGCCTTTTTTATTTCATTAACAGTTTCTTTATCTGCATTACATTTTTGAGCAAGATTGGCCAGAAACTGCATGTCTACATTTGAACCTTTTACATGTGTTTGTTTTATTCCCATGGCCATCTTTGTCAGTTTGCCAATAAAACCGGCAACATGTGCTTTTTTGATCATCTTTTTTGCACACTGTTTAATGGTATATCCTGAGAAATCTCCCATCTGAACAAAACAGTGGTCTGGTAAGTTGATTATATTTTTGGAATAGTCCTCGCTTCTTCCCCCCGTTGTTAATACTACTCTATCATTACCCATGGCAATTGTAACATCAAGACTCTGTCTTATTGAGGCTGCAAAGGATGCAGTAGAATAAGGAATTACAATTCCACTTGTACCCAATATTGAAATCCCGCCTAGGATCCCAAGCCGCGGGTTGTCCGTTTTCAGTGCAAGTTCTTTTCCCTTTGGGACAGAAATTACAACACTTATTCCATTTTTTTTAAGAAGATCTGTTGCTACACCAAGAATATTTTCAGTTATCATCTTTTTTGGCGTGGGATTGATTGCAGCAGAACCAATCTCAAGTCCAAGTCCAGGTTTTGTAACTCTACCTACGCCTTCACCACCATCTATCTCTATTTGATTTGGTTTTTCAGTAAGAGATAATTCTGTACATATTTCTGCACCATGTGTTACATCAGGATCATCCCCACCATCCTTTATTACAGTGCATCTAGCGCTTTTTTTGTCAAATTGACAGCTTGCAATTTTTATTTTAAGTATCTTTTTTTTGGGGAGTGTTACTTCTACAAAATCTATCTTTTTTTGATTTAGAATTGCCAAAACTGCAGCTTTTGATCCAGCAGCTGCACAGGTACCCGTCGTGAAACCTGTTCTTAGCTTTCCTTTTGGCATCGATTCGTTTTCCACAAAGAAAATTGATTTTTTGCGTATTAACCTTTATCAGGTTTATTTTAGTATTTCAGAAAGAATTATCCATAATGCTACTAAACCAAGACCACTGTACAGCAATACATGTGTCATTATATGCGAAATTGGTTTTTCTTGGTTATGGCTATAGGTTTCATTGATATTTACACCAAATGGATAACCAAACCCACCAAAATTTGTTTTGTTACCAAACTGAAATCCTTCATTCATTTTTTTATCATAATACTTCCAAAATTTGGTGTAAGGATACTCTATATCAGCTTCGGATTTTTTATAGCTCTTTTTTCCTTCAAGTCTCAAAAATTGATATGCAGCAATAATTTCTTTAAACTTTTCACCATCTTTTTCGTCTTTATTTCTATCAGGATGATACTTGAGTGAAAGTTTTCTATAGGCCATCTTTATTTCCTTTTGGGAAGCACCTCTTTCAATACCCAGAATTTCATAACACCTTGCAATGTTCAACCTAGTTTTGTCTTACACCACCCTTAAAATTAATTTGTCGGCAACATCTTAGTGTGGTGTTGCATAGCAAAAGACTTCTTAAGGTTGCCATGACAGGTGCAAATGGCTTTGTAGGTAGAAATGTAGGAAAACTATTTGAAAAGAAAGGAATTGAAGTAATTGGAATTGTACGTAAGGGTAAAGCCTCATCTATTACATTTGGAACTACAATAATCTCAGATGATCTTTCTGAAAAACACCTTGTATCCAGACTTAAAGGATGTTCTGTACTTTTGCATCTTATTGGAAGAGGAAAGCAGACAATTGATTCTGACTATGAAAAAATAAACGTATGTCTAACAAAAAACGCAGTAAATTTATGCAAAAAGACTGGAATTAAAAAGATAATTTACATTAGCGGTCTTGGTCTACACAAAGACACCACGTTTGGATATTTCATATCAAAATACAAAGCAGAGCAGGAAATTATTACTTCAGGTCTGGATTATACAATTTTTCGCGCATCTTACATTATAGGCAAGAGAGATCCATTATCACAAATTCTTTATAAACAAATTAAAGATGGAACTGTTATAATTGCTGGTTCAGGTAACTATAGGTTACAACCAATCTTTGTAGAAGATGTAGCACAAGTGTTTTTTCAGGCTATAATGAATAAAAAATTCTCAAGCAAAATCATAGATCTTGTTGGTCCTAAAATTATCACGTACAATTGTTTCGTTAGAGATTTCTTACTAGGAAAAAAGATAAAGATAAAAAAAGTTAGTCTAGAAGACGCATACCACACTGCATTACATAATCCTAAAAGTGTATTTGGTATAGATGATCTGAACATTCTGATAGGTGATTATGTAGGTAATCACAAAATATTACAAAAAATCTCAGGAATTAAATTTAAAACACACAATGAGGTATTAAAGTCCAGCAGACTTTCTTAGTATATCTGCTTTGTCTGTCTGTTCCCAACTGAATTCTGGTTCGTTTCGCCCAAAGTGACCATATGCTGCAGTTTTTCTATAAATTGGTCTTTTTAGCTTTAAATGAGAAATTATGGCAGCAGGCCTCATGTCAAAGTTCTTTCTGACTAAATTTTCGATTTGTTCTTCTGGGATCTTACTTGTGCCAAATGTACTAACCATAAGAGATACCGGTTCTGCCATGCCAATCGCATAGGCAACTTGTACTTCACATCGTTCTGCAAGACCTGCAGCAACTATATTCTTTGCAATATACCTGGCCATATAACATGCAGATCTATCTACTTTTGATGGATCTTTTCCAGAAAAAGCACCACCGCCATGTCGACCCATGCCACCATATGAGTCAACTATTATTTTTCTTCCCGTTAGACCTGCATCTCCGGGAGGACCTCCTATAACAAATCGACCAGTAGGATTCACATGAACTTTAATTTTGTCGTGCCAGAGCTTTCCGCATGCAGGTTTGATAACCTTCTCAACTATCTCCTTTTTTATTTGGTCATTATTTACCTCTGGGGAGTGCTGTGTTGAGATCACAACCGTCTCAATTCTTTTTGGTCTTCCATCTTTGTATTCAACAGTAACTTGGGATTTTCCAT
>JBQTIK010000016.1:0-3498 GCA_052388195.1 Nitrososphaerota archaeon
TGATAGATATGTAGATTATGGTTAAAGCTCTTTTTTTAAATCAGTAAGAAATTTTTTCATTATTTTGGTTCTACGCCTTGCTTCTATTTTTGCTGTCTTTGTATTCATCTTTTTTTCTAAACGCAAAAGTTTTTTGTAAAAATGGTCTAGAGTCCAGTTCTGGTCATCTGGTTTTCTTATGTGACAAAACGCATCATGTTTGCTATAAAATGGCCTTTTTTCGGCTCCCCCCACGGCAAATGTCCTGGCTATTCCAATTGCACCTAGGGCATCAAGCCTGTCTGCATCCTGAAGCACCTTGCCTTCAATGGTGCATGGGACCACTCCCTTTGAGAAGCTGTGGTCATGTATGGCATCTGAGACTAGCTTTATTTCATCATTGGAATAATCATATTTTTTGAGTATTTTTTGTGCTTCTATGGCACTTTTTGTGGATGAAGCCTTTGATCTGTGGTCTGATTTTGGAAAAGATATAACATCATGTAATAGTACAGCTGCAAGGACAAGCTTCATGTTTGCCTTTTCTTTTTTTGCTAGTTTTTGTGCGTTTTTGTAAACCCGCATTATATGTTCAAAATCATGCGCTGGGTCATTTGTTATCATTCTTTTTTGAACTTCAGCCTTTAGCTTTTCAATTGATCTCAATTCAGAATCGCCATAATTTTGGTTTTACAAATGAGAGCTTTCTTTCAGTCAATAATTTGCCCCAGTTTATACACGCAAATACAACAATCATCACTATACTGCCAATGTCTGTAACCAATATGCCAACCAAGCTGTCGTCAAATAATTCTAAAAATGGTTTTAACGTTACTGTGCTGATTGACAACATCACGTAATATGCAATTGCCCTGCCTATCCAGAATCCTGCAAAAAGAGATATGTTTTTTACCTTCATTATTCCGTATGCCATAAATAACAAATTACTTGGAAGTGGCGTTATTGCAAAAAGAAACGATGCAGAAAAAAATCCATACTTTTTATTTTTCATAAACTCAGCGAGTTTATCAAGGTTTGATTTTCTTTCGGTACCAATGAATCTACGGAAGAATCTACTGATGTACATGAGGATAACCCGTCCAATTAAGGCTCCTGTTGCTCCAACAATAGCAAGGGTGGGCTGGGCTAGGGTCGGATCTATGTTGTAAAAAGATGCCAGAACTATCCAAGTGGGCGGCATTAAAATTGGTGAAGCATTCATTGCAATAAGTAAAAGAAAAATTCCAAGGTATGATAACTCGCTTAGAGTTTCAAAGATGTCTGCCAACAGTTTTCTAAATTTGCAAGATCCTTTAATTGATTCTAAATCCTTGTTTTTGACAATATAGGCGTCATGAAAACGCGAAAAGCGTGTAGAATTGCATTAAATTGTAAGCTTATTTGATTTAGAACGTGTGTTCTACAATAAAACAGACAAATCGTACAATATACTTATAAGTAAAAAATGACTAATTATATAATGTGAGTACAAAAGCGTGGAAATGTTATAGATGTAATCTGACTTTTACCGACGAATCCCACGCAATGCTTCACGAAGATCTCTCAAAACATACTGTCCGTGAAGTTCAGATGCTCAAAGTGTAGATCATTCTAATTATTCTACATTTGGTTGAATTTTGAAAAGATGGAAATATCTATTGTTATAAAACATGTCATGGGAGATAACCATCGCGGTTTTGATGAACTGAATCGCAAGCAACGATTGAGACGACAGAAAAAAGATCGTAAAGTGCAGGGGGAGGGATTTGAACCCCCGAACCCCTAAGGGAAAGGATTTCCCAGTGCCAAGATCTTGAGTCCTTCTCGGTTGGCCGGGCTTCGATACCCCTGCAAGGTGAACTTCAAATCATGATTATATAACTGAAACTAGTTTCTTATGGTTGAGCGGTCTTTGATTTAGATTGTGTGGCATTCTTGTTACGCACTTTTTTGAGGACAGTTATGGCGATTATTATTAATGCTGCTATTGTGATGTATTCAAGGTATTGAATAGGGAAGGTAGAGTCTACATCTTGAACTTCATCAGCTATCATTGTTTTTGGAGTTATTCTATAAATTGCATCGTGTGTGAGTGATACTACATATAGTGATCCATCAGGTCCAACTTCTAAATCTGTGATACAGCCAAATCCCGTTCCAAATACAATTTCTTCCGTTCTTTCACCAGTGTTAATTACCCTATCAGCCAAAGCTTGATCATCAAATACAAATTCTGTTCTGCCTGAATTTAGTTCAAATTTGTAGAGATTTCCAAAATTGCAATCACCCACAAACAGGCTGTTTTTGTACTTTTCAAATCCTGTGGAATCAATAAAAGACAGGGCGGTTGGTGCAACTACTTCTTCCCAGCTAAATTCAGGATCGCTGTAAACAAAATTTCCAAAACTAGGCAAAAGTGCGAGCTCGGATTCTGTAGCAGGGCCCATTATCATTTCCCATCCACTGTTAAAGTTTGGAGAGACTAGGTTGACTTCGTCATACTTGTCTGGCCCGTTTTCTGTTTGCCAAAGATTACCAGTAACTGGATCTATAGCCAGACCAAAGCTATTTCGTATACCCATAGCGTAATAGGGTCCTTCTGGTGCAACACGCAAAATTACGCCTGTATCATCAGGCTCGCCTCTTGGGTAGTTTTGCAGTATGCCGTTTCTGTTTAGGTCTCCTATGACTGCATATACAGTACCATCCAAACCAGTAACCATCGCCCCTCCATCGTGATTAGGGCCAGGTGTTGCTGGCAGGTCTTTGATCAGCGTTGGGTTTACCAATTCCTGCCCATCCCAGATATATCTGTAAATTCTATTTCCAAGAGGCTGTCCGCCATCAGTTGTTGATTCTGTAAAGTACAGATAGACTGTAGAATCTACAGTAATGATTCCAAGCAATCCTCGCTCGCTATCATTACTAACACTTACGTCAAGGACTGGTTTTTCTTGCAGCACTCCATTACTGATAAGACGTACCTTTCCATCATCTTTTTGCAAAACCAGTATTTCATTGTCTACAAAAGTCATTGTGGTTGGACGTGAGAGGTCTGATACAAATTTTTTAACAACTAAAGTATCATCTTTTAGAATAGGTTCGCCAAAAGCAGGGAAGATTTCAAAAAGAAAGAGTGCAAGGAGTAAGATCGATTTGATTTTCAATACATCTAGATAGAAATGCAGGCTATTAAATTTCCAAGTTGGTTGGATAGGCGCTTTATCATAACGCAACAGCAAGCTGGAATCAAGCTAGATTTAGGAGATAATAAGATTGAAACCCTTATCAAGTTAGTCTCATCAAACAACTCTAATTGAAAACTATAGAGAAGAACAAGCAAGTGGTTCGCAACTTTGTAGAAGATGTCTTTAACAGACACGACATGGCAGCAGTTGACAAATACATGGCAGGAGAAGAAGGCTTCAAACAGTACCTTGGTGGATTTGCTCTTCTTGTAATGGGAGCTACGTCTAGGCAACCAACAAGATAGGTAACCAAAAAAGAATCCAACAAAAC
>JBQTIK010000017.1:0-3146 GCA_052388195.1 Nitrososphaerota archaeon
CATGCAATTATTGTAGAAAAAGGGGCTGTTCCAGAGTCTGTTGTTATAAATAGCGAATACATTCCTGAAAAATCAGTTTTACGCGTGACTGCTATAGGAAATGTTGAGTATGATAACAATGAGGCAACAAAAAATATCTTTACACTTGAGGACGCTATCTTAAGGGCAAGCGAAATAATGCAAATTCCAAAAGAATACGTTGAGCTAAGCTTTGAAACCGATAGCTACTTTGTGTTCACAGGACATGTTCAACAAAAAACTATGTTTGGCAAAAAAAAGCGACACCAGATTGTAATTTTAGACAGGTTTGGTAAAATGAAACTGTCAGTAAAAAATGGCAGACTCTTCCAAGGTGGTACCTTAACTCTTCTTGATGAATTTGATGAGTTTTTAGAATCAATACGTGGAGATCTCGCTCCGCAAGTACATCTTTTAAGTGACTTGAAGCTAGTTGATTTCTCAGGACTTACATCAGCATCTAGTATTGCAAATGCCATTAAACTAGAATTGGAAGGCTCTACAAAAGGCGCAATAATAGTTGAGCTAAAATAAAACTAGGTTTTAAACATAAAAAATAAAAAAAGTATTGATTATTGTTTCCCGTTTTTCTTTTGATTTAGGATCTTCATTACTTCTGCAGTTTTTTGCTCTGTTTGTTCCTTTACCATTCTTTCATATGGTGGATTACCAAGCTCGAATCCTCGGCATTCAAACTCGAATTTGTCTACGTATGCCCATTTTGAGTTACCATTGTAGTTCTTGTCTTTATCAAATTCTGTGAACATGTTGTAATTTTTTATCTGGCAATCTGTGTACGTAAATTGTCTGTGTTTTTTCTCACCGTTTTGGAATATAACATCAACATCAAATTCGCTGTAGTCATGATTAGCGTTTCTGCCCTGGTTAAAGGTCATATCTACCGCTCTGTAAAGGTATGGCCTATCGCTTCCTACTATTCCTTCCAGTTTGAAAGTGAGTGGTTTTGAACGATCAAATCCAGATGACATGGTATCAAATAGTGCAAAAGTCTTTATTGTTTCCACGCCTTCTCGGAAATGAAAGACTGCTACAAGCTCGATATCATTTACGGCAGTACTTTTCTTCTCCGTTTTCTTTTCCTCTGCAAAAGTTTGTGTTGTTTGCTCTAGAGGGATCATAAGAATTGACACAACTAATACTATTGCGCAGATTCTTAATGTATTTGTAAGATTCATTGAATTGCAAAGACTCAGAAATATATTTATTTGATATCCTGCTCGTCAAGAATTAGAACAGAATTTTCTAATAAATGCATAAAACAACATGTTGTTACAACTAGTCAGAATATAGTTGTATTTAGTATGATACGCATTGTTTCTAATTTTGTATTACTAATTTTTAGAATGACAAAATAGTACAAATATTACATCTTAAAGACAAACCACGTTGAAAAGAATTATTCTTGGAATGTTTCTAATAATTGTGCTTTTTGGATCAGTATATCCTGTTGCTGCACAACAACCTACAAAAGGAGATCAATGGGACAGTATAAACAACCTCTTAAAAGATGCTGAAAAAGCAGAAACAAAAGAAGCTGCAATGGCAAAATATTCTGAAGCAAAGTCAATCTATGATAGTGTTTTCAAATCAGCTGCTCAAGAAGTTGACAAAGAATCAGATGATCTTATAATTGATGCCTTTGCAAAAATAGAGACATTTTTACAAGATGATAATGTGGTAGAAGCTGGATTATACCGTCAGGTAGTAGATAAAACAATCTACAAAATAGGTTTCATGAAAATAGAACAGGCATTAGATAAGAAGGAATCTCAGTCATTAATGGACTGGTTTACAGTAATGGAAAAGAAGTTCAAGATCTCAGAAAAACCATCTTTAGTAACAAACACAGCACTAATTGAAATTCAAGAATCTTCTGATAATATTGACAGGTATGCTAATACGATTAAAAGCGAATTGTTAGAATTCTTCAAATTAAAGACAATTGAAGAATTGGAAGAAGGCGTGGCTGCATTAAATGAAGGGAAAATTAATGATGCAAGAAAGTTTGCATTTGAGGGATTGTATTATTATAGGACCATTCATCCGTCAGTTATAGATAAACTTGGCATGGAAAAAGCAAATGAGTTACTCCATGAAATGGAAGAGGCTGTTGAGGTAACAAGATCTAATCTTTCTGCAGAAGAAATGAAAGAAGAACTTGAACATATACTACACGAAGTAGAACTTATTGTGCGAGAGTATGAAGGTGGAGACACTTCAGAGGTAGGGATTGCATTATCTGGAATAAAAGACAGGCTTGTGCTTGTCGATGAAGAGTACAAAGATGCAGTATCAAATGGGCAGGTAATAAATCAAGTAGAGTACAATGAAACAGTTGTTTTCCTCTCTAAAACCATTGAGATATTTAATTCAAATAAGGAGGCATTTAGAAATCTGTCGAAAGCAGATACAGCCTTACTTGAATCTAATCTTGTTAAAATGGATCAAATAATAAAATCGCTTGGAGAATATTCTGCTATAAAAATAGTGGTTGAGGAAAGTCTAACTACAGTATCAAATCTATCAGATCAGTATGGTGGTGCAGTTGAGATCGGTCCTCTTGCATACATTGAAAAAATTGAAGAACTGCTTGATCAAACCTCATACCATTACAGAGAAGGTCATACTGACATAGCGTTATCTCTTGCAACCCAAGCATATCTAGACAACTACGAATTCATTGAAGCTGATATTGCATATCATGATAGAGAACTTATGGAAAAAATTGAGATCATGTTACGAGAAGAACTACGTGATATGATAAAGTCTGGAAAATCAGCCGACGAAGTTGATGCACATATTTCTGCAATAAAACAAGAACTTGAGGTTGCAGAAGTCATTGTGCCAGAATTCGGATCAATGGTTTTAGTTGTTCTTATAGTAGCAATAATCTCAGTTGTTATTTTGGGAATTAAACAGCAAAAACTGAGCTTGCTACCAAAACTTTAAGATTTTTACGTCACAGTTTTTGTTAATGAGTTACTAGCTTTTGCTTCCTTAATTTCTCTAGCTATCCTCCTTCCCATACTCATAGGTTCATTGTAAAGAAATGTCGAGTAAGGAGAACCATCCACATAAAGATTGGTGCCTGCTACAATTCTTGCAGA
>JBQTIK010000018.1:0-2527 GCA_052388195.1 Nitrososphaerota archaeon
CTTTTTTTGTGTATATTTGTCTTGTATCATTCGTAAGGTGGCAGGAGATGGGTTTACCATAACATTGCTATTTAATGACTCAAGTACCTCGCTATTTCCAGATTCTATCTCATATGTTATTATGTCAGATTGCAACGACAGCTCTACGATAGCGTTTTTATCCTTAAAATCTGCAACAATCTGCTTTGCACCAACTTTTGCAGCAGGGCAGTTTCTTGTAGGATCTAATACTATTATATCTGAAATGTATTCTGACATCTTCTTTGCTGCTTCTGTTAACATCATGCCAAGCTGTCCACCGCCTATAATTCCTAGAACTTTAGCCACTGATCATGCCTGTTTCATCTTTTAAAAATAGTTAGCGGTAGATGGCATTCAAACGAATCTTATTTGCAGATACAAAACTATAGAAAAAATTATTGAGAAAAATGGAAATTATTGTTTCAGCTATATCGCTAAAGCCAATTCCCAAAGATGGAAATGATTGGAATAATATTACTACTCTTTAAATAGACTTTTCATTTTCCACTCTGTTGATGATGGATTCATCTCAAGTTAAAGTAAGAACTGGAATTCCAGGTCTTGATTCTATAGTGTCAGGTGGATTCAGAGAGGGAAGAACAATTGTTTTGTCAGGGCCTCCAGGTGGTGGAAAGACAACCTTTGGCATGCAATTCCTACATGCGGGTGCAAAAGATTTTGATGAGCCTGGGGTATTTGTTACTCTTTCTGAAGGCCCACAAGAAATAAAAAACGATTTTAGGATGTTTGGCTGGGATATTCAAAAGCTAATTGATCAAGGAAGGATGCTAATAATTGATGCGCGACCATTTAAGATGGAAGAGGGTTTTATTGCATTAGATGAATCCCTTTATCGCGGTGAAACACTTCCGTTTATGCATTTAACACAATTAATTCTAAGCAGCATTAAAAGAATAGAGGCAAAACGTCTTGTTGTTGATTCACTTACAGTGCTTGGCATGCAGTATACAAACAGATTCTACGCAAGACAAGGATTACAAGGAATGATTCACGCTCTAGAAGAACAACACTGTACATCGATTTTAACCTCTGAGAGTCCCGATGTTGGCAAGACTCCTGCAGAATGGTATGTGGCTTCAGGGCTTATCCTACTCAATCACGTAAGAAGAGAAGACACTATGGAAAGAACGATACAGGTAATAAAGATGCGTGGACTTAGGCACAGTGAGCAGATTTTTCCTATAAAACTAGGTGAGTCTGGCTTGCATTTGATGCACCCAAGGGTAGTTCCATAAGACTAGAGGTGTACGTTTTTAGATTTTTCCCAAATGCAGCCAAATAATAGCTTCATTGAGTGAATCATTGAGTTAGAATCAGTCCACATTGCAATTGGCTGTGGTTCAGACTGGCTAGCATTTTTCATAAAGAAGGCTAGCTCATCATCGTCTTTTATTATGAAGCACAAGTTTTCTTGTATTCCATCTGGCATTCTCTTTACTTTTGTTCTGTCTACTTCATCAAATATGTACATGGTTCTATCAGAGGAAGACGTTAACAGTTTTAGATCGACTTTTGAATTATCTAACGGTGCAAGAAAATCAGAGTGATAAAACTTCAAAAAGTCTTTTTCTGAACCCAAGACCAAAAATTCTTTTTTAGCAGTATTTATCATTTCATTTATCTTACTGTGAATTTGGTTTACTCCTTGTAACATCTGGAACTTGTTCTCTACGGTTTTATCTTCTTCTGTCTGAAAGTCTGGAATATTATTCCACAGTTTTACAAGTTCTTTTTCTTGATTTTCCAGAGTCTTAACACGCTCCTTTTCTGCATTGACTAATACCCAGACTGCTTTGTTTAGTGGCAAGGCCGAGAATTTGATCGGGTGCTGGAATGTAGCAGAAACGATTCCTTTGTTTTGTAAGGTAGTTAACAGGTGATATGTTTCTGTTCTAGGCAATCTTAATGCTTTGCATACTTCGGGTGCTGTTTTTGCCCCATACTTGCCCAAAAATATGTAAACTTTAGCCTGATTTGCAGTTAGACCATACTTGTAAAGCGCTTCCTTTACTTGATCAAGCGATAGTCTATAATCATACATCTTTGAATCCGGTGAGGAATCAAATATAGAGGATTCTTGTGCCTGTTCACCTTGCGTTCTGCTCATTTCGGAATCTTCTGATCTTTTGCTAGAATATATTATGCTAAAGTCTACTCCTTTTGATCGGACTGATCGCTTATCTGATCCATCTGTTTTATCTTTTATATCGTATTTGTGTGTATTCTGTAAATTTTTCATCTTATTTACCTCTATTATGCCTGTATTTATCGGCTATGTCTCAATTGAGAAGATCGCTTATATGAGAATTTATTCCTAGATACATCGGATTTTAACACTCGTCTCAAATGGCATGTTGTGTCTCATCAGTGCTGCATATCAAGGGTCTTTTCGGAGACCTTTTGAGCCAAGAGCCGGTGTATGATTGCATATGTTTGAGCTTTCGCTTGATGTATACACTATTAGGATTTTGTTAGCCGTAGGAAT
>JBQTIK010000019.1:0-4296 GCA_052388195.1 Nitrososphaerota archaeon
ATTCCCCTAATGCTATAGTCATTTAGTAAAGATTCGATTTGGGTATAGTTTGGAACATATCTGTTTTCAATAAGAGCAAGATTTCTAGCAGCTACATGTTTTTCAATTATCTGAGCATGTTCTTTGAGCTCATGCCTTGCTATGGGCTTGTCACAGGCCATTGCAAGAATCTGAAATTCTTCCACAAAGGGATTTTTTGGATCGATATAGATCTTTTCTACATCTTCAAAGTAGTCGCTTGGATGGTTTTTGTAATACTGTGAAATGGGATCATTTCCAAGAACCAAAAATGCATAACCATTCTGACCCTTTCTTGCTGCCCTGCCTATCCTTTGTACAAGCCTATTTACAGGAATAGTAGACGAAATCACGCCATCCACATCTCCTACATCAATTCCAAGCTCAAGTGTGGGGGTTGCAGAAATTGACATGAGCTTATCGTTTTTGAATGCATTTTCAACCGATCTTCTATAATTTGCCATCAGACCAGCCCTGTGTACCTTGATGTCGACGTTTTGCTTTCTTGCTTGCATTGCTAAAAGTTCTGAGTTTAGATGCGAATTACTAAAAACAAGTGTTTTGTGTTTTTTTGACGTGAGCTTTTTTAGAATCTCTACCATTAACGCCCGTTGTGTCCTAAGCGATGGGAAAAGCATGCTAAAATCTGTCTTACCTTTTCTCCCAGAACCTGATACTAGCTTCATTTGCACACCAAAGAGTTGCTCGCAAAATGTAAGTGCATTGTCAAGTGTTGCGGAGGATGCAACAATCTGCAGCTTGCGGCATATTCTTTTCAGTCTTTTGATGATGTAGTGAACATTTGATCCAAATATTCCTGAATAGACATGTGTTTCATCTACAACAAGAAATTTTGTTGTATTCAATAGTGAAGCGAATTTACTTCTGTGCCACATATGATAATGTAACACATCGAAATTTGTTATGATGATCTGGGGAGGATTTTCAAATATTTTTTGTCTGTCTGATGTTTTTGTATCGCCATCAAATACAGCTACTCCTATTCCTAATCGGTCTGCAATTTCTTTTATCTTGGGTAGCTGATCCTTTGAGAGAGATTTTGTTGGATAAACGAAAAGTGCTAAAATCCTGCCTTTGGAATCCTTCTCATCTAGAATCTTCTGCATTATAGGCACAACAAATGCTTCTGTTTTGCCTGCTGCAGTGGGGGCAGTGATGACTACATTGTTTCCACGCATTATCTCCAGAACTGCGTCTTCTTGGAACTTGTAAAATTGTTCAATGTCTTTTTCTTCCAAAGCATGTACGATGTTTTTGTCTAGCCCTAACTCCATTACATTGCTTCCCATCTCAGGTTCTGGTTCGGAAAGTGTACTAAAGTGAGAAACAAAATGTTTCCTTGAAAATAAAATTGAACTTGTTAGCTCATCAAGCCTAGCACCTCCTACCATTTTTTCTATTTCAATTTCGCTTTGAACTATGCCTTCCTGCTCAAGTGCAGTTTGCATCTTTTTCTTAGTTAGAATTTTACCTTGATCAAATCTGGTTAGAAAGTCAAGATAAGCCTCGTCTGTGTTTTTATTATAATCAACAATGTCTTCTAGTCCACAACTAAAACATCCAAACATAATCTTTTGATTGAATGTCTTTTGCATTTCCATCTTTGATTTACATTTTGGGCAAGAGTACAATATACAAAGACATGTTTAATGATGGATTTAATTTTTTGTTGCGTTGCATCTTTGTCTCCGGTTAAACCTTTAAGCAACGAAGCTGATTTTGATATGTTGAAAGTATTTGTTACTGGGGCAACCGGTTTCATTGGTTCTAGGCTTGTTGCAAAACTTGTTGATAGGGGTGTATCAGTTACGTGCTTGACCCGCTCGAGTATTCAAAATCCTGCCGTAAAGACTGTAAATGGTGACCTTACCTATCCGGACTTCATCCTTCCTGATGAGAGATATGACATTGTGTATCACCTTGCTGCGGCGTGGCCCGGTGAAAAGGACAAGAAAGTAGCAAGAACAGTCAACTATGATGGCTCTGTAAATTTATTCAGCCTCGTAAAAGAAAAGGTAAAGTTTTTTGTATATGTGTCAGGTCTTGGCGCTTTTGGTGACCCTGGTAATAATATTGTTGACGAGAACTCTCCATTGCAACCAAATACAGAATATGCAAAGACAAGACTTGAGGCACAAAAGTTTCTAGAGTCAAGCTGTAAAGAAAGATCAATTGATTTCAGTGTTACATATCTTGGTGACGTTTACGGAAATGGTGGCTGGTTCAAGTCTATCATGATTGATAGACTAAAAAAAGGAAGTTTCAAACTTCCCGGATCTGGAGAATACTATAGAAGCTTTGTCCACGTAGACGATGTCGTCTCTGCACTTGTTGCTATCGCAGAAAAAAATGCTGTAAATCAATCATTTGTTGTTACTGATTCAAACCCAGTGATTTTCAAAGATTATGTTAACTTCGTATGCGATGAGCTTGGAGTAAAGCATCCGGGGAGTGTTCCATCATTTTTGGCAAAAGCAGTGATGGGTGGAGATTTTGTGAAACTTTTGACGACGTCTGTAAAGACATCTAACGCAAAGATTGCCAAACTTTGTGAACTTGTGTATCCTTCATACAAAGAAGGCGTGCGTTCTGTCATATCAGAAATGAAACCATGATTGACATATAATATGTCAGCATTCTAATTTTTGCATGGGTCTTGGAGGATACTGGGGCGAAGTACTTGATGTTTTAAAAGACATCATTCCTGTTTATGACAGAGTAAATTCGCTCATCTCACTTGGAAAAGATGAGTAGTATCGCAAGAAGGGACTCTCAGGTAGAGTAAAGGAAGGAAATCTGGTGTTGGATGCTGGCTCTGGATTTGGAAATATGTCCAAGACTGCATCAAAGCTTTGTGACAATAACTTGAAAATTGTACTCTATGATCCACTAACACCCATGCTAAAAAACACAAAAAAGTTTTTTGAAAAACCACCTGACGTTACATCTGGAGTGTTCGAACACATTCCATTTCAGGAAGAAAAGTTTGATGCAGTGATTTGTGGTTATTCATTACGTGATGCAATAAGTCTCAATACTGCAATATCAGAAATTCACCGCGTGCTAAAAAAAGGAGGAAGATTCGTGATTGTTGATCTTGGTAAGCCAGATCATCCTTTTATCAGAATGGGCGTTTCATTTTATCTTAGAATAATACTTCCTATCATTGCATTTGCAGCAGCAGGAAAGCTTGGACTGAAATTTGCAACTCTTTATGGAACATACAAGCTATTGCCACAAAACAAGAAACTTGAAGCCATGTTGCTTGAAAAGTTCTCAAAGGTAGAGTTTGATACTGCAATGATGGGTGGCGCAATAATGGCCGTTGCATACAAGTGACATGAACAGACCACTGATTCTGGTATATGCTACTGCACTGATTGTAGGCATCTCATATGGTATGCACAATCCAATCGTTCCAGTCTTTTCAAAAGAAGTGATTGGTGCTTCATATTTTGAGCTTGGTCTGATTGGTTTTTCAAATTTTATTCCATACATGTTTATTCCACTCTTTGTTGGTCTGCTTCTTGACAGATTCAACAACGGCTTTCTTCTTACACTAGGAATTACAATAGACGCACTATCGATCTACCTTCTGTCCATATCACAGTCTGTTCCAGAGGTTGCCATCTTTAGGGCAATGACTGGTGTAGCACATTCTTTTTTCTGGCCTCCATGTGAATCCATAATATCACGAGTCACATCTCCTCAAGCACGCGTAAAATCGATTTCAAAATTCATGGGATTCTTTGTTGGAGGACTAATGATAGGTCCACTAGTTGGAACATTTTTGCTAGAACACTTTGATGTAACTTACAGGATCTTATTCCAGTATGCAACGTTTGCAATTGCGACTGGCATTGTTTCCTCACTACTTTTGAAAAAATATGGCAAAACTACACATCAAACAGAGTTTTCATTTGTATCTGTCAAGAAAATTTTGAAATTTCCCATAATAGTGATAATGCTAGTTTTTTGCAGCTCAGCGTTTGGTACATTTCTGACAATTTTGCCAGCATATATGAGCGACAGATCCATTTCTGAATCAAACATAGAATTATTGTTTTTCATTTTTGGTATTTCTAGATTGGTTTCACTTGGTTTTTCTGAATTGTTGGCAAAAAGAATTTACTATACTCTAATTGGAACAATGTTTTCCATTGCTATAGGAATGATAATTCTAGTTTATTCATTTTCATTAGAAACATTTGTTGTAGCTGTTTTGATTATGGGATTTGGTTTTACTGTGTATTTCCC
>JBQTIK010000020.1:0-15198 GCA_052388195.1 Nitrososphaerota archaeon
GTTTAGTGGCGGTATCTTTTACTATAAAGCATATTCTGTTTTCTTTTTCAACCAGCGCAAATGTCCTTTCTGTAATGTATGGCTTGAGAACTATCTGAATTGCTTCGTCAGTATTCATCTTGTCGTCACCATAAGTTCCAAGTGTGGAGATTTTATTTTTGCAAGCTCTTCAACTGCACTTTTTGAAAATACTGTTAATCTGATAGGCTGTGAACCTGGAACCAAATCCAGAACGCTTAGGCTGTTTACTGACTTTACATCTACACCTAAGAATGTTCCACATGCCTTAGAGAGATTCTTTGAATCTTTTACCACAATAAGTATACTTTTGCCTACTTTAGTTTTTCTACCACGTAAAAGCGGCTTACCAGAACGACGTTTTAGCCGTGATCTTAGCCTCTCTATATCCTGTGTTAGATTTAGCGCATCAAAGAATTTTGCCAAATCTTTTGATTTTGATATTGATTCAATTTCGTCAGAAACAACAATTGGAAATGATTCTAGTTTGTCAATTTTGTGGCCTCGTGATTTTATTAAGGATGCAGATGCGGTAGCTGCAATTGCAGAGCAAAGCGCCAGTTTGTTTTCTTTTTTGTTTAACATTTTGTAAACTATTTTTTCTGTGGTAGGTGGATGTGCCTGTCTTCCCCCTCTAACCATGGCCACTCCTCCACCTTGTCCCTGTCTTCCACCGCCTCCACCATGCAGTCTTGCTACTCTTGCTTGATGATGACCTGTTGGTGGACTATTTGACTCTGCTACTACATCCATGCCAGCATTTGCATATCTTCCTTGGATCTGAAAGTGGTGTGATTCAAGATTCACGTATGCTTTGTGTAGGAGATCAGTTCTAAGAGGAGTAGAAAATACAAGCGGTAATTCCACTTCACCTGCATTTGAACCATTTATTGAAAAAACCGGCGCCTTCATACCATTATTTCCAAAACATTAGGTATCGTTATTTTTGAAACTCTTTGTCGCATAGGGGATCGTAGCTTGATTAGTCGCCTGTAAGTTCCAGGAATTGATCCTCGGATCACAACATAGTCCCCATCTACCAATCCGAAATGCTTGAATCCTCCTGCAGGATTTATTTTGAACTCACTAGTTTTTGTATTACTTATTATCATGATTCTATTATTGTATTGTATTCTTTGGTGAAATCCGCGCTGACCTGCACGTGGAACTGTGTACATTATTGTTGCAGGACTGATTGGACCTAGTGTACCAAGAGCTCTTACACTCTTTCTTGATTTGTGCTGCTTCTTTTTTACACCCCATCTCGTAATTGGTCCTTCAATTCCTTTTCCTTTTGTTATCGCAGCAACATCAACATCTGCGCCTTTTTGAAAAACTTGTTCAACTTTAACTTCCTTGCCCAAAAGATCTTTGACGAAGGCAAATTGTTTAGCAATATCACCGCCTTTTACAGCCACCTCAAAAACATATGGTTTTTTTTGCTCTATACCAGCTTGCTGTGGAAGAACTGCCACAATAGCAAAAAGATCAGAAACCTTTCCAAGAGATTTTTCAGCTCTTTCAAGGCTTTTTTCATCCGATTTTGCAGTAAACAGTCTTGTAAGTTCTTTTGGCAGATCTTTTGCATAAACATCAAAAATTGAATCTAATCCGTATCTATCTTTTGAATAACCACGAACCCCAATTACTGTAATAGGTGGTGTTACGACAACAGTTCCAAGGCTTACAAGTTGTTTACCAAAGTTTGGAGTTTTCTCTCTATCATCTATGCTAGCGATACGAATGCAAGCCGCCTTGAACCCTGCATGGGCCATAAGTTTTGGTTGATCGCCTTCCTGATCTGGCCAACTTCGAATTCTTGCTTCCATACTTTTAGCTCGCGCTCTTGGAAGATACGCAAGGCTTCCTCGCCTTGGCTGGCTGTGCTTTCTGTGACCCATGGATAAACGCTAAATGTTGTAAACCCCATTATAAGTCTACTATTAAAAATAATAATTTGAACTAATTTTTGTATAAATTTTGATCTTATAGACTTAGGAAATCATTTAATGTCATTGCAATAATTATGCCGCCTATTACAATTCCTGCAATGCCAGCTGCAATTGCACAAAGTAAGAATTGTTTTTGTTTTGACAATATAATTATGTAAAATTAAAAATAATATTAAACTTAATTGCGTGTAAGCACGTTTACGATTGCCAAAGTACCAAGTATGGCTTCTTCCAACCGCACCGTTTCTGTAGCTTGTTCTGGAAAGAAGTTTAGTATCTGTGATCTTGGTATAGCAGTTATTGCTCTTCCTAGAATTTCATGTAATCCTCTCTCAGGCGAACCAAAAACAATAAGCAGATGGGTATTTGAAATTTCGTCAAAGTACTTTTGCATTTTGTGTATGGTTTTTCCTTTCTTTGAAGTCAGTATTACATCAGAGCCCCAATTAGTTAAAAGAGTGCGTAGATTTGCACTCTCCTTTACCTCATAACCCCAATATTGCTTAGTTTCATTCCTCGAAATCTGCTTAGCTGAAAGTTCTGGAAAGCCAGTTTTGAATTGCACGGTGATTCTTCTTCCTTCTTTGTCTTCGCCAAAATATGGTATAAGCTGGTCAAGTCCAACATCAACATACTTTCTACCTTTTACAAAAACTATCATACCTTCTCTTATATCACCAGCTTTGATTTTTCTTGAATCTGAGGTATAGGAGTGGTGTGGGATCCTCAATGGACTAAGACTTCCAGCAAACTTTAGTTCAGAAATCTTTTGAAAGAGTTCTCTCCGTAAATATTGGGGAGTCTCAAGATATTTCAGTATTGTACGTAAAAGCGATCTGTCCTGCATGCTTCCAGAGCTTTCGTGATAAATGTAAATGGTCTGTACTCGAAATATTGCACATGCTCTTGCAATTAACGAGATTTTCATTGACTTGCTAAGCTGTGTTGGTTCGTCTTTAATTGATGAGTCTGGAATTGCAATTGATATTTTCAATAACCACAGTACTTCTGTACGTTATAAAACGGTAAAGATTAGCTCTGTCTTTTTGTTGCGTGTTCTTTTGCTTTTGTTGCGTACCTTTCGATGTCTTTTTCTGGGATTTTGGTAAGAAGTCTCGTATCATTTTGAATTTGTGACATCTTGATATGTTTTACACCTTCCTTTTCTTCACTGACAAGATATATCGCTTCTATTGCAAGTGCTGCTGCATCCTCTGTTGTCATATCTTTTTTGTAGTATTTTTCTAAATATTCAGTTACTTGGTCAGCTCCAGAACCGATTGCGACCGCATCGTATGCGATGTATGTTCCGCTTGGATCAGTTAGATATATTGTACTGCCGCTTCTGTCTACACCTGCAATTATCAATGCTACCCCAAATGGCCTAACTCCAGCATATTGTGTAAATTGCTGGCATTGATCTGCAAGATGCTTTGCAACTGACTCTACCTCAACAGGTTCGTCATAGATCATCCTGTTGCTTTGTGCGAAAAATCGCGCGTTATCTACCTGACTTCTTGCATCCGGAATGTATCCTGCTGCAGCAACACCAATATGGTCATCGACTTGAAATATTTTCTGAGTTACTTCAGCATTTTGCAATTTACGTGGTTTTTCTTCTACAGCAAGAATAATGCCATCTTTACTTTTGATTCCAATTGCAAGTGTTCCTCGTCGAACCGTTTCAATTGCATACTCCACTTGGTATAATCTACCATCAGGAGAAAATACTGTGATTGCTCTATCGTATCCTGCAGCTGCTGGTAACAATTCAATTTTCATACCTTTGAAGGTTTAATTTAAGTCTAGTGCTACTACAATCATGCATTTTGAGATCCCATTTTATGGTCATGAAAATATTCGATCACTTCATCAAAAAACTATTGAAATAACAACAGAACCTGAACTTACATTGCAGGGGGACTGCATAATAGGTGTTAGAGCAAGTTGTGGTTGTAATGACATTCCAGAAAAAATAAAAAATCTTTTGCGTACTACAAAATCAGATGTTTTGTTTACAGTTACGGTAAAAGATCTTTCCTTTAAAGTAAAAGGCGGGGGTCACAATGATTTGATTTTGACTAACCCGCATGATGTTGTTATTAGAAAAAGCTCCTTTATCTGTCCACGGACTTTAGCAACACATTGCAACAAGGCATCAGACTCTATTCCACGTAATATGGTCAAACTCTTACAGAACCCAGATTCAAAAGGAATCTTTGCAATAGAGGTAAGCTAGTTATTTTTAGATATTGTTGCCTTTTTTGTAGGCAGCACTATGTGACCAAACCCATTATTTTCAAAAACATTTGTTACAGCACGGTTTACTATTTCTAATAGGACATATTTGTCATAGTCTTGTTCAGAGGAATCGTTGTTTTCCAGATTTTTCTTTTTTATTTTTGATGCACTTTTTTGAGCTAGGTTTTTGATTATTTTCTCCATTTTAATAGAGGTGTCAGTTATTGTTTTAGAAAATTCCAAATCAAAATTTGGCGAAGTCTTATGCCCCAATAGTTTTATTGACGTACCATAAAATTTCATTACAGCCCCACGAACCTCTTCCATCTTAACAATTTCAACAAGGCCTGACCGCTTTAGCACATCTAGATGATGCCTGACTGTAGTGGTAGCTTTTTTGTATCCTGCCTTATGTAGTTCATTTGCTATTTGTTCTGCAGAAAGCTGCTTACGATACAAAATTTGGAGGATTTTAATTCTGGCTCTATCATCAAGAGCTTTGGCCTGCTCAATGTTTGTTACCAGTATTCGATTTACTTTTAGGTCTTTTTGTAATAGGGTAGACATTTCATGTTTTGATTGAGATTTTGCCTAAAAGATCATGATATCATAATTTTTTGCTCAACGTGTTACCTTTTTTTATGTTAGAAAATTTGTAAGAATACAAGCTGCATTCCTATTCTACAATAGAACTTATCTTAAAATCATGCAAATGCCACCAAAATCATGTAATTAGTACCGTTACAATAAAGTACAAAAATTTTTTAAAAAAGGCCGTTTTAGGGATTCTGGGCATTTTATGACCAGCTGGAGCCTAAAACGTGGCAAAGGTTCGGTTGCAACAAACATAAAATTAGAGTGAACTGCCAGTTATTAGTTCGTATGCTGTAATATATCTTGCAGACATTTGCTGGCATAGCTCTGATGGCAGTTCTGGTGCAACAGGTTTCTTGCCGGCACTTCTTTCCATTTCAAATTTCTTTTGATATCCACGTTCAGATAACCAATCACGAAGAAGCTGTTTGTCATAGCTTTCCTGAACTTTACCTACTTTGTACGTATCTTTTGGCCACATCCTATACTCATCTGGACCTATTGAATCGCCAAGCAGTATGTCTTTTCCTGATTTTCCAAACTCCAATTTCAAGTCAGCCAGTATGAATCCTCCATCCTGTGCTATTTTTGTCATATTTTTGTAAATGCCAATAGATGTCTCTTCCAACCAATCGTATTCTCTTGAACTAACAAGGTTCCTTGTCACAGCATCTTTTTTAGTTAACGGCACATCATGAGTTTCTGATTTTGTTGTAGGATCAAAGACAGGCTGTGGCAGCCTGGCAGCCATTGTAGTATCTGCATTTTTTGGTAAAACAGCCTCACCGTTTTTCCATCTAGTTACAAAACTACCGTAGAAATATCCTCTAACAACACACTCTATTGGCATCATGGTCATTTTTTTTACTACCAATTTGTCCTTTGCTTCTGTTCGGATATAGTGGTTAAGATATGGAAGTCGTTTAAACCAGAACTCAGCAAACTTGCAAAGCACCTCGCCCTTTCTTGTAATAGGTGTTGGAAATTTTACATCAAATGCAGAAACCCTGTCACTAAAATGAAAGAGTAAATTTCCATCATCAAGTTCGTATATGTCTTTTACCTTACCTGAACGAAGAAATCTCAAACATCCGTCATTTAACTACGTCTGATTTAAACTGATATTGATGTATAACGAATCAAGAACCCATCATTCCTGGCATTTTTGTTGGGAGACGGTACGGCATTATTACCTTAATACCTTCGTCAGATGTCACGGTAACTTCTTTTAATGCATTTCCAGGAGGAGGAGACATGATGAGTTTCTCTCCTGGTTTTAACAAGGAGATCTTGTCCGCATATCCTCCATAATCTATTATTACATTAGTAAGTGGAGATGTTCCTGTATTCCGTATAGTAACACGGGCTGTCACAAACAAATCCTGTGGATCTTTGAAGGGATCAACAGAGATGGCGTACTGTTCAGTAGCTTGCATTGTAAAGAGCATTACACCTGCTATTGCTGCGATAGCACCACCAATAATAGCCACAACAAGATTGGTCTTCATTGCATCAAACTGGTTTTACTAATTATAAAATCTATTTGCCACCCTGACTAGGAATTACAGAAAGCGTAGTTGTGGAAATTACATTATTCACTTTACGAATTCTCTGTGTAATTATTTTCTCGATTTCATTTCTTGTTGGAACTTGTACCTTCACAAAAATGTCGTATACGCCATAGGTTCCCATCACTTCCTTTACGCCATCTATTTTTAGAATATCATTCATTACATCTACTTCATGCCCTATCTTGCTTTTTACTAATACATAGGCTATTTCCAAAATCTATTCGCCTTTTACTTCTGCTCTGCTCCTAAAAACTGGCTTTATGCCAAGTGGAGCATAATTACCTGTAGAGCAAGTAAAACACATTGTATCAACTGGCATGCCTACAGCATCTGCAAGATTCTTTGCGTCGTTATATCCAAGAAAATCTGCGCCAATGATTTGCCTTACTTTTTCAGTTATCTCTTCTTCTGTGAGATCTTTACCACCGTCAAAAAATGTAACAAGCTCTTCTTGCGATGGAAAATCAATTCCTGCATAACATGGAAATCGAATTGGCGGATATGTAATTACCATGCTAATTTTTTTGGCGCCAGCACGACGAAGTGCTTTAATTATGGCTTTTGAGCTTGTGCCCCTTACCAAACTATCATCAACCACGACTACATGTTTCCCATCAATCACTTCAGTTATTGGAATTATCCAACGGTTAATTTCTACTCGGTCACTTTGATGTGGCTCTATAAAACTTCGTAATGGACCCTTCCTGCTATATCTATCTTTTAGTAATCCTTCTTCAAAGGGGATTCCAAGCTCTTGTGCATATCCAAGTGCAGCAGGCCTTGCTGAGTCAGGCACTGGAATTACTATGTCAGCACCCTTAATTGGAAATTTTTTTGCAAGATACTGACCTATTTTTTTTCTTGCCGTGTAAATGTTAGAACCTTCCATGATACTTGATGGATGAGCAAAGTAAGTAAATTCAAATGAACAGTGTGCATGAGTTTTTTCATCAGAAAACATCTCGCATTCCAAACCAGCGTTGCTAATTTTTATAAGCTCGCCTGGTTTCACATCTCTTATCAATTGGGCGCCAACTGCAGCTAGTGCAGCTGATTCAGAGGCAACTATGTATGTGTTTATGTCCTTTCTAAAACCAACCACCATGGGTCTGAATCCTTTTGGATCACGTGCCGCATAAACTGCGTTATCGTCAGAAACAAAAGTAAAACAAAAAGAACCAACCATTTCGTTTTTTAAAATGGAAAGTGCATTTGCAAGTTTTCCGTTTTCTGCCATAAGGGAAACAAGTCTTTGTGCTGCAACAAGTGTGTCACTTGCATTTTGTGGCGTAAAAGTGCAGCCGCCAACCATGCCAGCCAGCTCTGCGACATTTGCTATAGTGCCATTATGTGCAATACAAAGATCTTTTACTTTTAATGGCTGAGCATTTTCCAAATTGCTTCTTCCCATGGTGGAATATCGTACATGCCCAATCGCAGCTGACGAGGCGTATTCTCTGGTAATTCTATCAAATTCTGGTGCAGCTGCAGACACTAGTCCAAGTTGTTTATATGGTTGCCTTTTTGGGATTGCGATTCCCCAAGCCTCTTGACCACGGTGTTGAAGTGCTCTTAATGAATCAATTATCATCGGGATTACATTTGCACCATCAAGGCTGAAGATCCCTACTACACCACAGTTTTCCTTAACCACGTGCCACCAACAATCCCAACGAGTTTAACCATTTTTTTTGTGCCTTATCAACCCTTAGATTGATGATCGTTTTTGTCATTTTTTTAAACACTATGCTTGAACCAACGAATTTGCCGATCACCTCATATGGTATGCCTTTTTGTTCCAGTAGATCTTTTGTTTTTTTGATGTTTTTTGGACTCACTGATATTAGAAATCTAGAGTGTGATTCAGAAAAGAGAATTTCATCATCTTTTAGCTTTTGCGCCGGTATTTTCTCCATGACGATGACACAACCAACCTCATTTGCAATACACATCTCAGATGCAGCAACTGCAAGCCCACCTTTTGAACAATCGTGAGCACAGTTTACCAACCCCCTGTCTATCAGATCTAATATGGCTTGCATGTTTGCCTTTGAGGTTTTTAGATCAACAGCTGGACATGTTCCACCAATTAAATTATGTATGTACTCATAATATTCAGAACCACCAAGTTCATCTTTTGTCTCGCCTACAATAACAAGCATATCACTTGTAGCAATTTTTTGTGGATGAAGTGGTTTTTTCTCGATTAATCCAAGAACACCAATCAGTGGGGTTGGTTTAATCTGGCCATCATCGGTCTCATTGTAAAAGCTAACTTTACCTCCAACACATGGGATTTCAAAATATTTTGCAAACTCTGTTAAGCCTTCAAGCGATTCCTTAAAGGTCCAAAAGATTTCAGGATCTTCTGGATTTCCAAACTGTAAATGATCAACCATTCCTATTGGGCTTGCCCCTGTGCAAACAACATTTCTACAGGCTTCTTCAAAGCAGCCTATGGCACCCTGACGCGGGTTGACGTAACAGTGTTTTGAGTTACCATCTATTTTTACTGAGAGGAATTTCCCATTATCAAGGCGAAGGACAGATGCGTCCTGTCCTGGTTTCACTACAGTTCTTATTCCAACCTCATGATCATATTGACCATACACCCAAATCTTGCTTGCTATGTTTGGGTTTGTAAGCATCCTAAGAAGAACCTGTGATAGATCTTTTGGAGTACTTGGTTTTTTTATCATCTTGAGTCTATTCAGATACTTTGGTTTTGATGCAGACCTATCAAGAAGTGGCGCATTTGCCACCACATTGCTTGGAAGATTTGCAATTGTGTTTGTCTCAACCTTTACCTGCATTATTCTGTCTTCTCTTACTTTTCCTATGACAGAGTATGGAACTCTATATTTTTCACAAATTTGTTTCAATATTGGCAGCTTGTACCTATCTGTTATCACAAGCATTCTTTCTTGTGATTCTGATACCATAAGCTCAGAGGGAGACATCCCAGGTTCTCTTGTGTGTATTCGTGCAACATCAAGCTCTATACCTACAGAAAGCACATCGGCAGTTTCGGAAATAGCGCATGAAAGACCACCTCCACCCAAATCTTTCATTGCCTTTATGCAATTTTGATCTCGTGCCTCAAGGATTGCTTCAATGACTAATTTTTCAATGAAAGGGTCTGGAATTTGAACTGCTGAACGGTTCTCTGACTCAAGTGTATCGGATGCAAATTGAGAACCACCAATACCATCACGCCCAGTAGAACCGCCAATTAAAACAACAAAGTCGTCTTTATCTGCTCTGTTTTTAACAAGCTTTTCTTTTTTACCAAATCCAATAGCTGCAACATCAACAAGGGCATAGTTTGTAAAACATTCATCAAATTCTATCTCTCCTCCAAGTGTTGGAATTCCAAGGCAGTTACCATAATCAGCAATTCCTCTTACTGCATTTTTGAAAAGCCATCTTGCATGTGAGTCTTTTTCTATATTTCCAAATCTTAGACCATCAAGTATTGCAATCGGTCTTGTGCCAACGGACAAAATGTCTCTTATGACACCGCCCACCCCAGTTGCCGCACCTCCATATGGTTCTATCGCAGAAGGATGGTTGTGACTTTCTATGTGCACAGTAACAACATAACCATCGCCGACATCTAACACTCCTGAGTCATATCCTTGCCCAGAAATAACGCGGTTACCCTCTCTTGGTAGGATCTTCAGATGTTTTTTTGATGACTTATATGAACAGTGTTCAGACCACTCTGCAGCAACTATCTGTAGCTCAGCTGTGGTAGGTTTGCGTCCAATCTTTTTTTCAAGAAACGCGTATTCTTGTTGAGTTAGACTCACTGTGCTACACCTAAATTATTCAAAAGAGATTCGAAAATCATAGAGGCTGGTTTCGAATTTTTTGGATTTATGATTGGTTCTGCAGCTCTTTCTGGGTGTGGCATCATACCTACTACGTTGCCTGCGTTATTACATATGCCAGCTATATTATTTGAAGAACCGTTTATTTCTTCACAGTAAGTAAAAACTATCTGATTATTTTTTCTAAGTGATTTCAATGTCTCCGTGTCAGCATAGTATCTGCCTTCACCGTTTGCAATTGGGATTGGAATTCTCTGATTAAGCTTAAACTTGTTGGTAAAGGGAGTTTTATTGTTTTTCACTATGAGCTCTGTCCATTTACACATAAAATTAAGGGATGTATTTTTAAGAAGTGCACCGGGCAAAAGCCCCGCCTCTACAAGAATCTGGAATCCATTGCAAACTCCAAGTATTGGCATTCCTTTTTCTGCCATTTTTTTTATGTCAGAAATTACCGGGCTGTGTGCAGCTATCACTCCTGCACGCAAGCGATCTCCATATGAAAATCCGCCAGGCAGAACTATAGCGTCAAGGTTTTTTGGTAATTCTTGTGTATGCCACACAAGTTCTGTATTTAATTTAAAAACGTCGGAAAGCACATGACGCATGTCCCGATCACAGTTGCTCCCAGGAAAAACGATAACACCAACCTTCACAGCTTTCATAGCTTACCAGCGTTATTAAATTGAATCGAATGAAATCATTTTTATTCGAATTCTTTTTGGTACTAGCTATGGGTCTAGTACGTGACATCATGGTTCGTAATGTAATCACCGTAGATTATAACAAAACAGCAAAAGATGTAGCGCTTTTACTAGCGGAAAAAGAGATCAGCTCTCTTGTAGTTACCAAAGATGGAAGCCCAATAGGCCTAGTCACCGAGCGTGACCTTGCACGTAAAGTTTCAATCACTGACAGGAAAGCTGTCGATGTGCCACTTTCTGAGATAATGTCTAAGAAGTTTAGATGGGTAGAACCTATGACACCAATAGAAGACGCAGTCCAGAAAATGTTAAACAACAATATACGCAGGCTCCTTGTTTTGGAAAATGGGAATCTTGTAGGAATTATCACAGAGACTGACTTGGCAAGGCACCTACGAAGCAAACTTCTAATAGATGGCGCGTTGGAAGACGTGACTGCACTAAAACGCAAGGTAATAAAAACCGGTTAAGACTCGAAACTCTCAACTGAAACGCGACTTACTAGAGGGTTGTATATTCTGAACTCATTACACAAGTCCATTACTGTCTTTTCAGCAAGTTTTTTGTTTTTTGCCTCGATTTCAAACTTTAGCATTTTAGCAGAACGGATTTTTTTTACTGCGACATTATTTCCTTTCAAAACTAGATCATGCAATATAGTATCCCCTTCTGGGTCACTTATTTCTGGTTTATTTTCTATGATCACATTAACCTTGAAAGATGGCACGTGGTTTGTTTGATTGTAATTAATTTAAGCTTTGGTTTATGTGATAACATTTTAAACCATCCAAACTTTCCCATTACCTAATGCCAATGTAGCTCAGCCTGGCTAGAGCATCTGCCTTGTAAGCAGAAGGTCGAGGGTCCAAATCCCTCCATTGGCTTTCAAATCATAGACAAAGTTAAAGTAACAAACTTTAGAAGGAAAAAGTATGCACATGGGGTATATTTTGCTTAACTGTGATCTTGGGACAGAGGATTATATCATTGAAGAGCTAAAGCGCATACCACAGGTAAAAAAGGCATATGTAACCTTTGGTGCATATGACATAATAGCAGAAGTACAAGCTGACACTCAAGAAGATTTTGATAAAGCAGTCTCACTTAGAATAAGGAGCCTAGCCAGAGTCATAAGTACAATGACACTCAAAGTAGTAAACCCCGAAGATAATTATAGAAGAAAATAGTTTCGTTTTAAATTGGAAAAGATAGAATATACTGGAACCGTATGGGCAATAAACCATGGATTACCAGAGCCCTTGCTTAATCATTGTATAAAAAAACTAGTAGATTATGGTATTAAAAAAGAAGACATCAAAATAACGGATGCGCCGCAAGATGTTCAAGTAGGCACTATTGTAGTCAACATTTGGCCGTATCATCTTGAGGTTGAGCGTGTTCGCACAGTTAGAAATGAATCGTTTATCAGCGGTAGCGAAATGATAATAGAGCTGAAGGCAGATGCCGAAGGAAACTACATAGACTAAAAATCATAAAAAAAAGTTTCCAAAATAGAATTTCAAATAGATTTATTTCGACTGCAAAAAAACCTATTATGTGAAGAAAAAACCTGCCAACTCAAAGAAAGGCAGATACATTGCAATTGTTGTAGGAGTGATAATCATTGGACTTGTAGTGGCTTTTAATTACTATCTTGACCAAGCAAAGATCTCTGGAGAGAGGTTTGGAAATAGTCTTCAACAGATACAAGCAGATCTTAAAAAACTAGTCTCAGACTATGAATCAAAAATAATAATGTGGCAAGAGGGAGACTTGACAAAACAAGAAATATTGCAAATTTCTGAAAATCACCTCAAAGAGCTTGAAAATACCCTCTCAAAATATGATACATTACTACCACCGAAGCCATTTGTCCCTTCACTTAAACTCTTCAAACTGTCAGCACAATCTCAGCTTGAAAGTGATAGGCTTCTAAAAGAATGGATTGAAACTGGCGACAATTCTACTAAGATCCGATCTGATGAGCTTTTACAGCAGTCGTTTGAATATGAAACGAGTGCACTTGCATTCTATAACATGGCAAAGAAAGGCGGTACACCATAAGTTCTTTAACTATCTAAGTGAAAGATATTTTGTTTGATAAAAAAGTGGTGTGTTGCAATTTTTTTGCCTTTGATCTTAGTACTACCTAATGCTTGGGCTCAGGTTTCCATAATAAATGATCAACAATACATTGGAGAAGACGGCGTGTTTCATATAGTAGGCGAGATTCAAAATGACTCTTCGGTTCCATTAAACCAGATAGTTATTACAGCCATATTCTATTCTAAAGAGGATCAGACTCTTAGTACGATGAGCACAAATTCTATTCTTGAAACAATACTGCCTCAAAAAAAAGGTCCATTTGACTTAATCTTCTTTGGTAAAGATATCCCACTAATTGATCATTATTCACTTGACATCAAGTACAAGCCAACTGACTACAAAAAAGAATCACTTGAGATAATATCTGCCAAAGATAGAAGGGATATGGTTGACAATTTTATAATAAGTGGCACAGTAGCAAACCACGACTATAGAACAGCTAATACAGTCGTGGTGATAGCAACACTTTATGATGGCGATGGCAAAGTTGTTGCGGCAGCTAGAGCATACACCGAACCGCAATATTTGAGAGGCGGAGAGGAGGCTCCCTTTCTTGTCTCTGTCACTGACAAGTCCCAATCAAGAAAGACAACAGACTATTCACTTACTGTTGAGTCAGAAGAATATACGGTAGTTCCAGAATTTCCACTTGGTTCTGGAGTAATACTTGCATTCTCTGTCTTCTCATACCTTTTGTTCACAAAAAAACCAGCAGTTATCACAGCAGGCCTAGCTCGTGTAATGAGTCTAAAGTAGCTTCAAGGCCATCAAGAATTAGTTTTTTATCCAGCGGAATTGGTACAGAAAAAGAAATTGGAAAAGTTATGCTTAACATGTATTGATCGGTATGCGATACTCTTATCTTATGACCAAGATTTTGTTGAGCTGAGATAAATTTCTGCCACTTCATAATTCTCGCTTTTGCTGCATCCATTCTTGTAATAAGAGAATCTAAGTGCATTTCTTGATCAGTGTCAAACATCTCAAATTTGACCATTGGAACCATAAGATAGCCACCCGGAATTTTTTCGTGATTTTTGTGCATCTGTTCTATTATTTCATTGATTTTGTGTTCTGGGAAAATTTCACCGTATTCCGGATCAAAATAGCCTACAATGTTTTTGTTTTCATCATAAATCTTGAAATAGTCTTGTTCACGTTCAAGCTTCCACATCATATTGGGTATGTAAAAGTATGAATTAATAATTTAGGATGCTTTTGGAATTGTGGTCAAGCATTTCCCACAGAAAAAGTCCTTGCCTGTGTTAAATATGGTTGTGCTCTTACATTGTGGGCATGGTTTATTGATTCGATTTATCTCTATTGGCATGACACAGAGTTTGCGATCTAGCTAAAAAGAAACTGGGTCAAGATTATGTTAGCATTTTCTCTAAAATCAACTATTATAAATGATAACCCTAATCGTATCCTATGCCAATTCCTCAAACTACCAGAGATTATATTGAGACCCTCGTCGACTATTATGTCAGCGTAGCCTCGTCTTACAAACAAATTGCCCAGATATTTGTCCCCGACATAGTTGACATAAATGATACCACCTTTGGGATCATTGTAGGTGCTGTTTATTCAGGGTTTTTGCAGACATATACAAATCAAAAACAAAAGGTAAGTCTTGAAGACATTAATGAGTTCAATGAGATTATTAAACGCCGAGCGCCTGGCATAAAAAAGGCGGTAGTTGATGCCAAGATATAGTATGTGATTATACGTTAGAGATAAATTCCAAGTATCTTAACGTGAGTTAATGTCAGAAATTGTGCACTACAAAATACAGCAGCTTATAGATAATGGTCAGACGGTGCAGATCTCTCTTGTTGAAGATGTTCAGCTTGAACCAATATCACAAAAGCAGCTTATGCTTGATGCTATCAATAAAAAACTAGATCCCGAACTAAAAGAGCAGATTGCTCCAGTGATTGAAGCAATACTACATGCACAGCCCACAGTTACAGTCAAAAGTTATGCTCAGACTGTCATAACAATTACAATGCCAAAACGCAGATATGAAAAAATGGGAAGCCCCGCAGTGGGAGAAAAATTAGAAATAAACATAAAAAAGATTCCTTAAAGCAATTTTTCAATTTCTGACATAGAATACAATGGTAAAGAACATGCAAAGTCTTTACAGATATATACAGTTGTTTTGTTTTTATCAAAT
>JBQTIK010000021.1:0-6539 GCA_052388195.1 Nitrososphaerota archaeon
CATTCCCTCTTCGTATGCAAGACGGGCTGACTCTAGTGCCTGCTCCATGGTATCTCCTGCTATCCACTGCTTTGCTATTCTAAAGAGAAACTTCTCCATGAGTCCTGACTTTGTAGAATTCATTTTCAAAACACTATTTTCCTTGTGATCACAATATCTGATCAAAACTTGCTTAAAGTTATAGCTTTAACAAGGGGCATATTACAAAGCTGTTCTGCTTGAAAAGAATAGGTCTATTGGGCTGTGGTGCGATTGGAACAGAAATTGCTCTTGCAATTGACTCTGGAAAGATTCCAGCGAAACTTACCCATCTATTTGATTTCTCAAAAGAGACTTCAAAAAAGCTTGTAGATAAATTGAAAAACAAACCCGTGATAACTGAAAACGTTGGACTGCTTGCAGCTGCGCCAGTAGATCTCATAGTAGAAGCAGCTTCACAAGATGCAGTACGGGACAACGCCCTTACCATTCTACAAAACAGAAAGGATTTGATGATTATGAGTGCTGGTGCACTCTTAGATGAATCAATTCTTGATATCATCATGGAAGGTTGTAAGGACTTTAAGCGATCAGTGTATCTTCCTTCTGGTGCAATACTTGGTCTTGATGGCATAAGAGCTGTAAAAGACGAGTTGGAGTCAGTCATCTTGGTGACAACAAAGAATCCAAGATCATTAAAAGGAGCCAAATTCTTTGAGACTTCAAACATAGATCCTGAAAAGATTGAAAAGGCAACTACAATTTTTGAAGGTAATGCACAAGAGGCAGTAAAACTCTTTCCGGCAAACATCAATGTGGCAGCTCTTCTAAGCTTAGCAGGGTGCTGTAGTACAAAAACGAAGGTAAGAATAGTTGCAGATCCAAAGACAGACAAAAACATTCATGAGATAATAGCAGAAGGAAGGTTTGGTAAATTTTCAATTAAGGTCGAAAACGTGCCAAGTGCTAGCAACCCAAAAACAAGCAGGCTTGCAATCTTGTCTGCAATAGAGTGCCTAAAAGCAGTTTGCCAGCAAGACATCAGGGTTGGAACATAAAATGGCAAATATTGCCATACTTAGGCAATATGTCGTAAAATCTGCCCATCACCTTATGCTTTAAATGCGAATCACAACCAATTTTATTTTAGATAGATGGATTTAAAGTCAGAAATTTTGAGGCTTAAAAAAGAGAAAGATGTTCTCATTTTGGCTCACAACTATCAGATCCCTGAAGTACAGGACCTGGCCGATTATGTAGGCGATTCTCTAGGGCTTGCAAGACAAGCTGCAAAGACAAGCCAGAAGACGATTTTGTTTTGCGGAGTTCATTTTATGGCAGAGACTGCAGCAATTACATGTCCTGATAAAAAGGTGCTCATCCCAGACTTGGCAGCAGGGTGTTCGCTTTCAGACACAATAACGGCAGACGAGCTAAGAAAGTGGAAAAATGAACATCCTGAAGCCATAACTGTCGGTTATGTAAATACAACGGCAGAAGTAAAGGCAGAGCTTGACTACTGCTGTACTTCTTCAAACGCAGTGAATGTAGTCAAGTCTATTCCAGAAAATAAGGAAATTCTCTTTTTGCCAGACATGTTTCTGGGATCATATGTGGCAAAGATGACAAACAGAAAGAACATGTTTATCTGGGCAGGAGAGTGTCATGTGCACGCGGGAATAAGATCTCAAGACGTACAAGAAAAGCTAAACCAGTATGCGGGGGCGGAATTCCTTGTACATCCAGAGTGCAGTTGTACCTCTTCTTTAATGTACGATGTAGCTGTGGGTGATTATGGGAACCGTCAGGTTCAGATTCTATCTACAGAGGGCATGATGAATCGTGCAAGGAGCTCACAGGCAAAGAGGTTTGTTGTTGCAACAGAGACTGGAATTCTTTACCGGATGAAAAAACAGAATCCACAAAAAGAATTCATCCCCGTCTCAGAGAATGCAGTATGTCTGTATATGAAAATGATAACACTTGACAAGGTATATGCATCACTAAAAGATGACAAGTACGAAGTCAGGGTTCCAAAAAAGATTGCCCAAAAGGCACAGCTTGCGATAGAACGCATGCTTGCAATCAGTTAACTTCCAAACTCAAATCAAGACCAGAAACAGAATTAGTAATCTTTCCCACCGATATCATATCAATTCCGGTTCTTGCATAGGACTGTATGTTAGTATCATTAATCCCGCCAGACGCTTCAATCTTTACTTTACTTCGTAGGCGTAGTTTTTTTAGGGCACCAACAATCTTTGAGATTTCCTTTGGTGAAAGATTGTCAAGCATTATTATTGAAGCTCCTGCATGTACGGACACAATTGCGTCGCGAAGACTTTCAACCTCAACTTCGATTGTTTTGTATTTTTTTCGCGCCTTTTTTATTAATCCATATATCGATCCTGCCACTGTAATGTGGTTATCTTTTATCATAATCATTTGATCAAGTGCCATTCTGTGTTTGTGTCCACCACCAATTTCAACGGCTTCTTTGTCAAACAAACGTAATCCAGGTACGGTCTTTCTTGTAGAATACAGCTTGACTTTGGGATTTACCATTCTGATCTTTTTCACCAAGGCATTAGTTTGGGTAGCAATTCCACTCATTCTAGATAGAATGTTAAGTGCTGTCCTTTCGCAAGACAATACAGCATGTGCCGAACCTGAAATAACCATTATTTTCTGGCTTGGTTGAATTTTAACGCCATCTTTCTTTAGAACCTTTACTTTGCATCCCTTTGAGACAAAGATCTGTTTTGCATATTGTACTCCAGCTAAAATCCCTTTTTCTCGTGAGATTATGTTTGCAGAAATTCTCTTTCTTGGCAAAAGGTCGCTTGTAATGTCGCCTTTTCCAATATCTTCCGCTAAAAAACTCGCAAGTGCTTTTTTTGCACGTCTATACAATCTAGGTTACCTTAAGTGCATACTTGCCCTTTTCAGTTATTCCCAATGCCTTGGCAACAACAGAATTTATTGGATCTACTACAAGAACAGACCCACGCCAATCCGGAGTTAGATCTGATGACTTGCATACAGGGCACACCTTTCCTATAGTGACAAATTTACACTTTCTACATGCCATCTCTTTTACCATGTTACATTCACTTTGCTTCTACGGTCTTTTTGGTTTTTTCAGCTGCTACAGGCGGCGCTTTAGCTTTCTTTATTTCTTCAGCAATCCACTCGTCTGCACCAAGGAAGGGTTGTCTACATGTAATACCAATCTTCATTGCCGCTGTTTTTCCAAGAGATACTGCAGTTACTCTTGCACGAAGAGTGGAACCAATTTTCAAAGTTCTGCCACTCTGGTTTGCCAAGATCATGCCCGACTTTACATCGCTTTTTAGATAATCATCCATGACTTGGGAAAGATGCAAAAGTGCATCAGTGGCGCCAATTCTTACAAATGCACCAAAGTCAGTGATTTCAACAATTTCTCCTCGTACTATCTCCTGCAGTTTCGGATAAAATGTAAGGGCTGAAAACTCTACTTTATGATATGTTCCTCCATCACCAGAAACTATTTTCCCCATGTTTGCAACCTTGGTGTCAAGTATCATAATCACGTAACCAAGTTCTGGATTTATCATGCTCTCGTATTTTTCTCTCAGAATGGTAATTGCTGCTTTTTTCAGCGACTCACCAAACAATTTTGGCGGAATCCTCACTACGTCAGTAAGGGTAGCTATAGAAAACATCTAACAAAAATTGGTAAAATTTCAATTTATGAACCTTTGGATGATATAGTTGTCATTTCTGCCTATGTTTAAATAATGTATGTGGATTTTTTATAATATGGTTGCAGTAGATGAGGTTCTAAAAACTCTTAGTACTGTAATAGATCCGGATCTCAAAAAAGACATAGTGTCTATGGGAATGATAAAGGATCTTGAGATAAATGGAAATGATCTAAAATTCACACTAGAGCTAACCACGCCAGCTTGTCCTTTCAATAGCGAAATAGAGCAGGACGTTAGAAACGCAATCAAAACTATTCCAGCCATTTCAAATTTTGACATGAAAGTGACTGCCAAAGTCATGGAAGGACGTGCACTAAGTATGGACGAGATGATGCCAACTGTCAAAAACATCATAGGAGTTGCTAGCGGAAAGGGTGGAGTTGGAAAGACTACGGTGTCTGTCAATCTTGCATTGGCTTTGGCACAATCTGGTGCAAAAGTCGGCCTGCTTGATGCAGACATCTATGGTCCAAGTGTTCCTTTGATGCTTGGAATGGGAAAGGCTGCAATGGAAGTAGAAAACAACAAGCTGCAGCCTGCTGAGTCACATGGACTCAAAGTAGTTTCATTTGGGTTCTTTGCAGAACAAGACCACCAAGCTGCAATATACAGAGGACCTATCATATCAGGAATTGTAAAGCAATTCCTTGTAGATACAAACTGGAGTGATTTAGATTATCTTATTGTAGACCTGCCACCTGGCACGGGTGACATACCATTAACTTTGGCTCAAACCATCCCAATTACGGGCATCTTAGTTGTCACAACACCACAAGATGTAGCAAGTAATGTTGCAGTGAAAGCATTTGGAATGTTTCAGAAATTAAATGTGCCAATTATTGGTGTTATAGAAAACATGAGCTACTTCAAGTGTCCTGACTGCAACAAAGACCACCACCTCTTTGGCAAAGGTGGTGCAAAAAAGATTAGTGAGAAATACAACATTCCATTCCTTGGTGAGATTCCTCTAAACCCTGGAATCATGGAAGGCTCTGACACTGGCAAGCCAGTTTTAGTGACAGACCCCAAGTCTTCACATGCCGAAGCCTTTACTACCGCTGCAAAAAATGTGGCAGCAAGATGTAGTATACTTGCAGCACAGCTCAAAGAAGAGATGGCTGAGGTAGCTACGCAAAAATAGTTTAAAACAAAGATACACTGTGCACCTTCCTGAAAATCTAAGAGCTGGATTGAAAAGACCTCTTGGCATCTTGCTAAAAGATATTGATGCAACAAAAGAAAATATTCTAAAAAATATTCCTTCAAGTTCGTTTATAATTTCTGTTGGCGATGCGACAACAGAAAAACTGATCAAATATGAAATAGTTCCTTCATTACAAATCGTTGATGGTTTAGAAAAGAGAGCCAAAAGAGAATTACCAGCTGCAAGTGTCAAAACATCGCTTTCCTGTTCCAACCCTGCCGCAGAAATTACATCTGATAGTATAGATACTATAAAGAAGGCTCTTCAATCTCCTACGCCAGTAAGAGTCATAGTGATAGGTGAGGAAGATCTGTTGGTATTGCCAGTGTGTGTCTTTGCGCCAGAAAATTCAGTGGTTTTGTATGGCCAGCCAAACGAAGGACTGGTAATAGTCAAAGTTAGTCCTCAGATAAGAAATAAAGCACAATCAATTATGGATTCTATGAGTTAGTAGGGGTATGATGACACGGTGGCTGTATGATTTATGATTAAGCTACACAAGTTCTGACCCTCAATAACTATTTGTACCAAAAGTAAACCAGCACAAACACAATATTTGACATTTACAATTAAACAGTCTTTGCAAAATCAGATATTTGTGAAGCTTGATTCCGAACTACAATTCAAAATACTAGAAAAGGTTGGAATCTATGCAAACAGATTTGGAATGCAAGAGCCAAAGGTACTTCTTACTACTAGAGAGGTTCTTGAGATGCCAAATGAGATGACTGAGGGACGGAGAACTTCGGCATACAAGTATTATGGCGTGTCATATATGCAACACAACATGATTTTTGTAAATGTTAGAAAGATGCCAGACGAAAAAACTTTGGAAAACACAATAGTGCATGAATTGATCCATCTGAGATTTCCATATCTTAGTCATGGAAAGAGATTCAATAAGCTTGTCAGACAAGGTCTCGCAGGAAAAACATTTTTGCCTTACAAGAGAAGAAAGTAGTAAGAGCTAGAAGAGCCCAGAGATGGTTTATATTTACCGCAAATAGGCAAGCTAGCAAATGACGCTACAAGAGATTTTACCTGTAGGCGCCTCAATTGTTTCTTTTGTTGTTGCTGCAGTTTTTGCAGCATGGGTTTCTAAACAAAAACCTGGAACGCAACAGATGCTTGACATCTCAAACGCAGTCAAGGTTGGAGCAATGGCATTTTTACGAAGAGAATTTAAAATTGTCATTCCAGTTGCCGTAGGTCTTTCAGTTTTGATTGGTGCAGCAATTGGGTTTTCAAACGGTATTGCTTTTGCAGTTGGTGCGGGTCTTTCTGCAGTTGCAGGGTTGATCTCTCTTAAGATCACAGTAAAGGCTGCAGTTCGCGCAGCAAACGCATCAGGACAAGGACTAGGGCACACCTTTGCTCTTGCATTTAGGGGAGGAGCCACAGTAGGTCTTGCTGTTCCAGCTATGGCACTTTTGGCAATTACTTTGCTTTATTTTGTATTTCCAGATCCTATCACAATAGCAGGTGTTGGAATTGGTGCTAGTCTCATTGCATTGTTTATCAGAGTAGGAGGAGGAATTTTCACAAAAGCTGCAGACATGGGGGCAGATTTGGTTGGAAAAGTAGAGGCAAACATTCCAGAAGACGAC
>JBQTIK010000022.1:0-2982 GCA_052388195.1 Nitrososphaerota archaeon
CAAATAGAGGAATCATTTTTGTCAATTTTTCCTTCTTCTACCATCTTTTTCAACACAGCAACAGAAACACCTCCTGCTGGCTCTGTGAAAATACCTTCTGTTTTTGCCAGCAGAATTATTGCATCAAGTATTTCCTTATTTGTTGATTCGTCAGCATAACCATTGTACTGTTTTAGTCGTTTAAGCACATAACGCCCATCACCAGGATCTCCGATTGCCAAGCTCTTTGCTATTGTATCAGGACTCTCTACTGGTATTACATCATTACTGTTTTTCTTAAATGCCTCAACAATGGGTGCACAGCCATGCGGCTGTGCTGCAATCATGTGCATCCCAGAGACATCATTTAGCAGAGAAAGGCTTTGCAGTTCTTCAAATCCTTTGCATATTGCATTTAGCATTGCACCGCTTCCAACTGGCACAATTAGATTGTCTGGCACTTGCCAGTCAAGCTGCTCTGCAACTTCAAACGCCAGAGTCTTTGATCCTTCGACATAGTAAGAGCGCATGTTTATGTTCACAATTCCAATTCCTTTGCTGTCACCTATCTGTGCTGCAATTCTGTTTGCATCATCATATGTTCCATCTACTGCAATAAAGTTGGCACCATACGCAAGCGCTTGTGCAATTTTTGCATGTTCTATATCACTTGGCGCAAACACATAGCATGGAAAGTCTCCTTTTGCAGCATGAGCTGCAGTTGCAGATGCAAGATTTCCAGTAGAGGCGCAACCAACCGCTGACAAGCCAAACTCTTTTGCTTTTGACACAGCAACACCTGCTGGTCTGTCCTTAAATGAAAAGGTAGGATTCATAGAATCGTTTTTGATATACAAGTTATTCAGACCAAGCTTTCTGCCAAGTTTTTCTGCTTTGATAAGTGGTGTCATGCCTGCACCAATAGTTACTATGTTAGATTTGTTTACAATCGGAAGTAGCTCAAAATATCGCCAATACGTGTGTTCACGATTTGAAAAGGTGTCCTTTCTGACAGAAGGGAAGTTGTAATTTACATCAAGAGGTCCAAAACATTCATCACAAACATACTTGAAGATAGTCTGATATTCTTTCTTACATTCTCTGCACTGCAGTGA
Source organism: Nitrososphaerota archaeon (assembly GCA_052388195.1). GTDB lineage: Archaea > Thermoproteota > Nitrososphaeria > Nitrososphaerales > Nitrosopumilaceae > JBBDNF01. The sequence continues at coordinate 1,095 of JBQTIK010000022.1, forward strand.
TTTGATCTGCGTCAAGGCTACCCAAGTTTTTGTAAAACAGTAGATAAGTTGACCTAATATGAATTTAAGTAGTACTTAATTTTTACCTATATTTATTCAGTAAAATTTAACATATTTACTTTTACTTCACACAAAAATAATTATCAAATCATAAATTGAACGATGGAAATAATCAAGAAGAACCAAAATCATGAATTTTTTTGTTTAGGAAAAAGTATTAATGAACAAAAAGTTCAGTTGTAAAAGTTGAAGACATGGAAACTAAAGAGAAAAGATCGTTTAAGGGAAAAAAGACCATTTCAGTAGTTATTGGCATAGCCGTAGTAATTGCAATAGCAAGTATATCATATCTTTATTCTGTAAAAAATAATTCTGATGATGCTCATTCGCAATGGATCGTTTCTGGTCCGTTTGCCATAAGCAAAAATAAGTATAAGCTTGGTGAAGATGTATTTATGACTGTTAATGGACTAAAGCCAAACGAGGCTGGAGACATACTTGTAGTGGATCCTCATGATAGAATCTACCAAAAGATTCCATTTAATGGTACAATGAAGGATCATTTCAATACTTATTTTATGCCAACTACCAGCAAAGTTTCAAAGCTGTACACACCAGAAGATCTTGTAGGGACTTGGCAGGTACTCTTTCAAGGAGTTGCATACAAACCGCTTTCCTTTGAAGTTGTAAACGAGTGGGTTCCTTTAAGTGAACATCTTATTGATACTATTCCAAGACCACAAGACAATTCTACAAAGTAATTTATTTTTCCAGATCATTGTGAAAACAAACACGTTCTCCAGTATGACAAGCAGGTCCAGCGGGTTCTACAAGATAAATGATTGCATCAGAGTCGCAGTCAACAAGAATTTCTTTTACTTTTTGTGTGTTTCCTGATTCCTCTCCCTTCATCCACAACTTGTTTCGTGATCTGCTCCAAAACCACGAATTTCCTGTCTTTTGTGTAAGAGAAAGCGATTCCTTGTTGGCATAAGCAAGTGTAAGAACTTCCTTTGAGTGTATGTCCTGCACTATCACAGGAACCACTCCACCGTTTTTTGAAAAATCAATCTCATCAAGTGTTTTTTTCATAAGAATTATCCTTTATTTCCTTTCTTAATCTTTTATATCCTAACGGGGACACCATTTTCCTTTAGATATTCCTTAACTCTATCTACAGAATGTGTCTTGTAATGAAATATCGATGCTGCTAAAGCTGCGTCCACATTGGATTGCAAAAACACATCAAGCATATGTTTTGGCTTTCCACAACCACCAGAAGCTATTACAGGAATATTTACCGAATTGACTATCTCTTTTGTTAACTGTATATCGTATCCTTCTTTTGTGCCATCCATGTCTATGCTGGTAAGAAGTATCTCTCCTGCTCCAAGCTCTTCAACTTTCTTTGCCCACTCTATTGCATCAAGACCAGTTACAGTTTTTCCTCCATAGATGTATACTTCAAACCAAAATTTTTTAGAATTTATAGAAAAAATGTGCTTTTCTTTTTGGATATCATAGTTACGTTTTACATCCATTGCCACGACGACACACTGTTTTCCAAAAATTTCCATCAGTTTGGTTATGATCTCTGGATTTTTTACTGCACCTGTGTTTATTGCAACCTTGTCTGCTCCACTTAACAAAATATCTCTAGCATGTTGCAGTGTTTTTATTCCACCACCTACAGTAAACGGTATATCAATTACTTGTGCCACTTTTGAGACAAGAGTCTTGATTGTTTCTCTTTCTTGTTGTGAGGCAGTAATATCAAGAAAGACAAGCTCGTCTGCTCCCTCTTTGCTATATTTTTCAGCAAGCAAAACCGGATCACCTGCATCTTTAATCGACGCAAAGTGCATTCCCTTGACCACTCTGCCATTGT
>JBQTIK010000023.1:0-4218 GCA_052388195.1 Nitrososphaerota archaeon
ATGTTACTGTTACCACTTGCCATTCTAAAACACAGAACCTCAAGGAACATTGCCAAAAAGCCGACATTGTAATTACGGCAGTGGGTAACAGAACAAATTTTGTACTTACTGCAGACATGGTAAAAGATGGTGCCATAGTGATAGATGTGGGTATAAGCAGGCAAGATGGCAAACTTGTTGGCGATGCCGATTACGATGCAATAATCAAAAAGGCGTCTTATGCAACTCCAGTTCCAGGTGGAGTTGGCCCCATGACAGTTGCAATGCTTTTAAAAAATACTGTAACAGCAGCTTCAATTAACAAGGGATTTGGATCAGTTAGTTGAAAAGGCAAGGTTACGAAGAAAGCTTTTGGATGAGCGCGATTCGTTATCGCTAGATTTTATCAACGTAACAAGCAAACAGATACAAGATAACCTCAGAAAAGTAGATTTTTTTAGAAATGCAAAAAGTGTTGGTTGTTATTATTCAATAGGCAGCGAGGTTAGGACACAAGACATACTACAGGAGATACTAAACTCTGGAAAAGAGTTATCACTTCCAAAAGTTGTAAAAAATGATCTTGTCTTCAAAAAAATTAAGAGTCTTTCAGAACTTGAACAAGGAAACTTTTCTGTAATGGAACCAAAAGAAAGCTGTCCGACTATAAAAAAAATTGATGTAATAATAGTTCCTGCAATTGCACTTACAAGGGAAGGATACAGACTTGGCTATGGTTATAGCTATTATGACAGATATTTATCTGACAAAAAATCAAAGACTATTGCATTGACTTACTCAAAACAGATTGTCAAGGGTTTCCCCCACTCAGATCATGATGTTAGAATTGACTGCATAATCACAGAAGATGAAATAACCACGTCAAAGATAAGATAGCCCTTTTTTCCCAATATCAGATCTAAAGTACTTACTTGACCAAGAGATTTTGTTAACCCTGAAATACGCGTTTGATATTGCGGTTTCAAGTGTATCTCCAAGAGCAGTTACCCCCAGCACTCTACCACCGTTTGTTAGTACTCTACCATTATCACGTTTTGTTCCCGCGTGAAAGACAACTGAGTTTTGATCTTGTAAATCAAGTCCTTGTATTTCCTCATTTTTTTGATATGATTCTGGATATCCTTTTGATGCCAGTACTACGCACACTGCACTTTGATTCTTCCAAGATATTGGCGGCAACGTTGAAAGATTACCATCTATGCTTGCGTTCACATAATCATATAGATCAGAATCCATACGCATCATTATAGGTTGACATACTGGATCTCCCATCCTTACATTAAATTCCAAGACATGTGGTTTGTCATCTTTTAGCATTATTCCAGCATATAAAAATCCCTTAAACGGAATGCCTTCACTTTTCATTGAACTTATCGTTTTACTTATGATATTCTTTTGGATTTTTTCTGACATGGAATCATCAATTACGGGGGTTGGCGAATAGGCACCCATTCCCCCAGTATTTGGCCCTTTGTCATTATCATATATCCTCTTATGATCTTGGCTTGTTGCCATTGGGATTGCTATGGAACCGTCAGAAAGAGCGATGTATGATGCCTCAATGCCATCTATTCTTTCCTCTAAAATTATCTTGGAGCCAGCAGCTCCAAAGCTTTTCTTAACAAGCATTTTATCAATTGCACATATTGTTTCCTTTGAATTGTTGCAAACTATAACACCTTTACCAGCTGCAAGTCCATCTGCTTTTACTACCAAAGGGAAGTCAGCTGATTGTGCATACTCTTTTGCTTTTTTTGCATCGCTAAAGACTTCAAAACGTGCAGTAAGAATACCATTTCGTTTCATGAAATTTTTTGCCCAGATCTTACTTGATTCAAGTTGTGCAGCCTTTTTTGTCGGCCCAAATATTCTCAGTCCCTTTTTGACAAACTCATCTACAATGCCCATCGAAAGTGGTGCCTCTGGTCCCACTACAGTTAAACAATTATTGTCAGAAGCAAATTTTGCGAGTTTATCAATATCTTCTATTGATGTTAAGACGTTGTTTGAAGTACCACCGTTTCCTGGTGCATAGTATACCTTACTAACTTTTGGGCTTTGAGACAGCTTCCAGCCAAGTGCATGTTCCCTTCCCCCAGAGCCAACAATTAAAACATTAGTCAACAAATTGCCTTTCTTTTTCTTGTATATAATCCAAGATTGATTTTAGAAATGTTGATTAACGTTGTGCACTCATTCATTCAAATGAGCCAGATAGATTCACAAAAACCAGTTTATCTTTTTGTACATGGAAGAATCGATTTGGAGCCAATTGCAATAAATGCATTAGTAAGCAATGGCTTTTCTAAAGACAGAATTATTTCAGCAAAGGCAGACAAAGTCGGAACCGTTGGTGATTATATGGCAATGCTCTGGTTTCCACCAAACCCAGACCACATCAAGATCCAAAAAATAACCAAGGTAGAACATGTAACTCTAGATGATGTGACAGGATTATGGAAAGGGGTTTCAAAAGAAGACCTCTTTGAAATAAAACTAAAGTAAATTCATAGATCAGAGATAAGAGCTGACATGAAGCTTGCAAATTCGTCATCAGAGAATTTTATAACTTCAACTTTGTTTTGTTGTTTGGCAATTTTTACGGATTTAAGATGGTAACACTCGCTTCCGCCATTTAGCGTATTAAAGTAATAGTCTTCACATGAACAAAAACCCAAATCTGGGTCAAGCCACTGCTCATTTTCTTTTCCGACAACTGTCCAAACCTTACGTTGACTTGGCTCAAAGTAGTGGAGCTTTACACCTTTTTCTGACACTACGGCATCAAGGTTTTGAGGATCTTTTCTCACAAGGATTTAATTTAAAACTGGCTTGTATATCTTTGATGGCTCAGACAAGGATTGTACAATCGCATCCTGCTTTAATTTTGGAAGAAAAAAGGCGACATCTGGTTGTAACTGATCTGCACATAGGCTTTGAGAGTACGCTTGCAGCAAATGATATCTATGTAGAGCCAAAGACAATAGTCCAAGAGACACTTGATGAGATCACATCCCTTATAGAATCAGAAAAACCTGATTCGTTAATACTTCTTGGTGATGTAAAATCCAGTATAGATTCAATATCAAAAGCAGAATGGCAAGCAGTACCACTTTTTTTTGAAATAGCAAAGAAGATAGACACTATGCTGATTCCAGGAAATCATGACGGAAACATCCAGAAGCTCTTACCCAATGCGATTAGGCTTGCAAGCTCATCAGGAGTTGTTATAGACGACACGCTTTTGACCCATGGTCATACTATGCCTTCTGAAAATCTCTCACACATAAAGAAAATAGTTATGGGACATGTACACCCTGTTTTTTTTAGAGAGGGATCTGTACTTGATGGCCAAAGAGTGTGGGTTTCTCTAAAAGCAGAAAAAAGTAGCTTATTTCCGTCAGCAAAAGGAGAATTGGAAATAATAATTGTTCCTACCTTTAACAAATATTTTTACGCCACACATAAAAGATATTATAAAAAATCAATTTCTCCAATACTGGAGCATATAAAAGATTTTCAATCAGCAAAAATTGTGACACTGGATGGTTCTATAATTGGAAATGAATCATTACTTGAAAGTGTGATCTAGCTAAAAAACTCGTATGGTTCTAATGGCTTCTTTGTAGTTTCATTGTGCACGAGCCATTCTAGTGTCTTTGCAAACGAGTCTGCAAGCTCAGTTGTTGTGAGTACAGGAATGCCAAGCTCGACTGCCTTTCTTCGTATTTGATATTCGTCATAAAGCATGCCAACATACTTTTCCAATGTCGAAGTGCTTGGCACATTTACTATGAAGTTTATCTTGCGTTCATAAAGCAGATCTGCAATGTTTGGTTTTCGTTTGGGTTCACTGATTTTGTACACCACATCTACATTACCTATCCTTTTGTCTGATAGAAATTCTGCAGTATGCTCTGTTGCAAGGATCTTGTACCCAAGATTTTTTAACAGTAATGCAGTCTGCAGAAGTTTTTCCTTATTTTCAGCTCCACCCACTGTGATAAGAGCAGTACCCTCCTTTGGTAAGGAGTATCCCACAGATGTCAGACCCTTTGATAATGCATCATAGAAGCTGTCCCCAAAACATGCAGCCTCACCTGTGGACTGCATCTCAACACCTAGTATTATATCAGCCCCTTCAAGCTGCATGAACGAAAACTGTGGCACCTTAATTCCATACGAGTGGGTCTTTCGCCATTTGTCCTTTGGTATCTT
>JBQTIK010000024.1:0-15517 GCA_052388195.1 Nitrososphaerota archaeon
TATATGTGAAATTTAGGTGGGACAACATGATGAAAATTTTACCAACCAGAGAAATTACAATTTATATGCATTCTAATGGGTTTGCAATTCCATGGTAGTCATCATAGATTCACAAGTAGCTGGAATCTCAGGCGACATGATGCTTTCTGCTTTGATCAATATAGGTGCAAACAAATCGAAAGTAATTGATGGAGTTCACATAGCAGAGAATCATCTTTCAGGATCCAAAATTCAAAATTTTGATTTTGGAAAAACAGTCAAGCATGGAATAGAAGCAACTGAGATATTGTTGGATGTTAAAGAGAATATGCATGATAGAAAAGGAATTGAGATTCAAGAATGTATCTTACTTACAGCAGATAAAATAGATCTTTCTAAAAAAGCAAAAGTCTTTGCTAAGGAGAGTATCAAGTCTTTGATAAACGCAGAATCGAAAATTCATGGCGAGTCAGTAGAGTCTGTTCATTTCCATGAAGCTGCAGGTATGGATACTGTAGTAGACATAATTGGAACTGCAATTGCCTTAGATAACCTAAATTTTTTTTCAGAAGAAATAATTTCTATGCCTGTAGCAGTAGGTAGCGGAACACTTGCTTTTTCACATGGGGTTGTATCAAATCCGGCAAGTGCAATTTTGGAGATTTTTCGTAATTCTGATATCATGATATCTGGCGGGCAAACAAAAGAAGAACTCACTACCCCAACAGGGGCCAGTCTTCTTGCGAATTTAACAGATAAGTGTTCAGAATTCTACCCCTTGATGAAGGTGAAATCAATAGGATATGGTGCAGGAAAGAAAAATTTTGATTTGTTTGCTAACGTACTTAAAATTGTCAAAGGTGAAAAATCTGACTATTTCCAGCAGGATTATGTTCAGATACTTGAGACAAATGTAGATGATGTGTCTGGTGAGGTTTTAGGATACATGATTGACAAGATAATAGCAAACGGCGCAAAGGATGTTACAATTACGCCTGCCATAACCAAAAAGAGTAGACCGATTCACCTCATCTCTGTAATATGTGAACCAAGTTCTGTAAACGCCATATTTGATACTCTTGTAGCTGAAACAGGTACACTTGGAGTCAGAGTTAGAACCTCTGCCAGATTTGTTGTTCCACGAGTAATAGTTACTGTACCCCTAATTATTCATGGAAAAAGCTTTGCCGTAAAGTGTAAGATGATAAAAAGTCAAGATGTTGTAAAACACTTCAAGGTCGAAGCTTCCGATGTCAAGTCGGTTGCTGACTCACTTTCATTATCATTTAAAGATGCGAACGAGCTTATCAGAACTGAGATTAAGCAGAAATTGGATGTAAAATGACAAAGCTTGATAATTTGATACAATGGTTTGATGGGAAGGGCAAGGTACTTGTTGCACTTTCTGGAGGGGTCGATAGTGCACTTGTTGCTTATGCATCATACCAATCTCTTAGAACATCAGCAATAGCAGTAACAGCTGACTACAAGACACTTGCTCAAGAAGAGCTAGAATCTGCAAAAAAAATCTGTGCTGAAATTGGAATAAAACATCTTGTGATACAGTATAACGAGCTTGAAAATCCGGACTTCGTAAGAAATGATAAAAATAGGTGTTTTTACTGCAGAGCCGAGCTGTCAGAGCATCTAAAAGAAATTGCCCATATAGAAGATGTGAATTTAATAGTAGATGGCACTAATCTTGATGATCTTGCCGACTATAGACCGGGCATAAGGGCTCTAAAAGAAAATGGTGTAAAAAGCCCACTTGTAGAAGTTGGATTTACAAAAGAGGAGGTAAGAGAACATGCAAAAAAAGTTGGTCTTTCTGTCTACGATCGGCCTTCTAACTCGTGTCTTGCCTCACGCATCCCATGGGGGCAGCATCTAACCGCAGAGAGACTTGCAAGAATAGAGATGGGTGAAATTATGGTGAAGCAAATTTTCGGTGCAAAACAAGTTCGGATACGCGATTTTGATGGCATGGCAAGTATAGAAGTCGGAAGTGACGAGATTAAATTGCTTTCAGACAAGACAAAATTGTCAGAACTTATCTACAATTTAAAACAAATTGGATTCGCATCGGTTACCATAGACCCTGAAGGTTACAAACCTGGTAAGCTGAACGTGATTGTAGGTTGATCTACCTAGACAACGCTGCATCAACACCAGTGCATAAAGAGGTAATTGAGGAGATGATTCCGTATTTTAGGGAACAATATGGAAATCCTTCGTCTATTCATAAGTATGGGCGTTTCGCTCGAATGACACTACAAAACGCAAGAAAAAGAATTGCATCTTTGATAAACGCTAATGATGCTGAGATCCTTCTTACATCAGGTGGTACAGAATCAAATAACACAGTGTTTTATGGAATCTCACATCAAAACAGAGGAAAACACATTATCACATCATCTATTGAACATGATGCAGTACTAGAACCATGTAAGCATCTTGAAGCAGAAGGTTTTCAGGTCACGTATCTTCCTGTGGATAGGCATGGTCTTGTTAATCCTGAAGATGTTGAAAAGGAAATCTCTTCTGATACATGTCTTATCAGCATAATGTTTGCAAACAACGAGGTTGGTACGATCCAGCCAATTAAAGAAATTGGGAAAATAGCTAATGAAAAAAAAATTACTTTTCATACTGATGCTGTACAAGCCATTGGAAAGACACCAATAGATGTGAAAGAACTTAAGGTTGACTTACTTTCAATGTCTTCTCACAAGATAAATGGGCCAAAAGGTGTAGGTGCTTTGTATGTCAGAAAAGGAGTAAAGATAGATCCTCTCATACTTGGGGGCGGACAAGAAAATGGTCTTAGGTCGGGTACAGAGAACGTGGTAAGCATTGTGGGTTTTGGGAAAGCGTGTCAGCTTGCAAAAGATAACATGATCCAAAACCAAGAACGTGTGAGAAAGCTTGGAAGGAAGCTTGTCTTTGAGATCCTAAAAGAAATACCACATACTACCCTTAATGGGCATCCCGAAAAAAGAATACCAAACAACATACATTTTACATTTCTTGGTGTGAATGGGGAAGATTTGATAATCAAGCTTGATGAGAATGGAATTGCGGCATCTACCGGTTCTGCCTGTTCGGTGAGAGTGCAAAAAGCATCTCACGTTCTAAAGGCAATGGGTTTTTCACATGAACAAATAACTGGTTCATTACGTTTAACAATAGGAGTATTAAACACTGAAAAAGAAATTGATGAGACTGTTAAGGTTTTAAAAAAAGTAGTAAAAGAGTTACGTGCAGTATCTCCTTACAAAGAAAAATATAACTTTTAGATGATGTAAAGCATTGAAAATTATATTTAATCTATTAATTTCTAATTTTACATTCATATGAAATAGCTTTTGTTGTTGCATAATAAGTGTAGCACAGCACCACTAATGCGACAAGACGTAATGGTACCTCATAATTTGTCAGAAACGAAGTGGCAATGCCTCCCACGGTTCCGAAAGTAGAGATCATTGCGAAACCTATTGGTCCACAGCTACATGCTCCCGCTGACGCGCCAATTATTAAGCCTAAAAATCCACCTTTCATCTTTTTCATGCTAGTCTGCAATTTTTTTATTCTATACACATTCATGCTTACAACCAATCCTGACATGATAGAAACACCAGTTATCAATACAAATCCAGTTAGTCTGTCTATTGGAATATGTATTATAAAATACGGTTCAAAAAAGATATACTCTGAAATTACTGAGAGTGAAATGAAAATGCTCATAGATATGATCACTGCCAGTATCATGTAATTGAATTTAGAAAAAATAATCGTAAACATTGTAAGAGTGTAAATCATACAATCATATTTGTCTTTTTTACACTTTGTTATACTATTAACATGTTTACTAATAGAAAAGAAGCTGGTAAACTTCTTGCAGAGAAGCTTAGCCACATCAAAGGAGACAAAATAGTGGTTTTGGCTATTCCTAGAGGTGGAGTGATAGTTGGAGATGAAATTGCTAAAAAACTTGGTTGCACTTTGGATGTAGTAGTTTCAAAAAAAATCACGCCACCAGACCAACCAGAATATGCAATAGGAGCCGTAATGCATGATGAAACACTACACATAAACTGGCCATCTTATTCTACAGATCCATATCTCACTAAGGAGATAGAAGAAAAGAAAAAAGAAGCACAAAGAAGGTTGAAAACATTTAGAGGTAAAGAGAATTATGATATACATGACAAGACAGTAATCTTAGTAGATGACGGTATAGCAACAGGATCAACCGTTTTTGTAATTTTAAAATGGTTATCAAAACAAAGTGTAAAGAAAAAAATCATAGCTGTACCAGTAATTCCAAAGCAAACCTATGATTCTATGAGAAGAATTGCAGATTCTATTATTGCTCTTGAAATTCCAGAAGAGTTTGTATCAGTAAGTCAATTTTACAAAGAATTCGATCAGATTTCCGATGATGAAGTTTTATCAATACTTAACAGATATAACAATTAAACAAAGCATAAAATGTAATTCTTTCTTTCTACGCTAGTGTCTTTATTGTGTAATCATTTTAGAAAGATCTTAAGTGGTTATCTTGAGCCTACATTAATGGCATATTCTGTTTTTTTGGTAAGTGGTGTTGCAGAGTCTATCCCATCCCACACAAAAATTTCCACAGTATAATTGCCAAGAAGTATTGGTTCCCATAAAATTGTTGCAATGTTTTTCTTTGCGGGATCTACTTTACCATTAATCCATCGTAGATCCACAATACTGTTGTTCTGATCTCTTACTTGTATGATATAGCTGTAGCTCTGTGATTGCTGATCATTATTTGATATCTCTGTTACAAAGTTAAGTTTCTGTCCTACAGTAGACTTTTGTAAAACTGGTCTGTTAAATGCGTCTCGTATCTCTGTTGACTTTATGATGATTGCAGATTCTTCTACCTTAGGAATATTTAGTACAGAGCCTGACGATGGTTTTGGAAATGTTAGACCAATTTCTCGCGGCTGTCCTGATGAATCTCTAAAATCAAAATAACTTGCTTCTATGCTTCCTCCCGCCGGAGAGATTAATCGTGTTCTATCTTCACTACATATTTGTGAGGGCATTTTGAAACTTCCTTTGAATACTCCAGTGCCTGGTCCTGTCTCTACAAGTGCAAATCCAGTTGATGCGAGTCCACCATATTCCACTCCATTTATGGTACATCTATGATAACGGAATCCTTTGATTCTTATTTCAAGAAGAATGTTGCCGCTTGTATCACCAACTGTGTCATCGGCTGTGGAACCCGGACTATCTACAACACTGTAAACATCAACAACATCGTGTTTTGTATTCAAGTCTGGATCAGTTAGAAGTACTACGACTGGTTGTCCAAAGCGATACGTTTGTTTTTCTAGTGTAACTGTGCCAGAATGAGCCGTAATATCAGTTTTTGATGAGATTCCTATAGTTATGCCTACATTAGCAACGTCAGAATATGCCAAGTTTATTCCTTTTTCATCAGTAAGTTTGTCATTTACCAAGAATTTTATTTCTTCATCAATGGTACGCAGACTCTTAATGAAAGCAGGATCAACTTGATTGAGTTGATTTATCACCGCATATTCCATTGTACCAGTAAAGGTGCCTGAATTGGCTGATGTTTCTTCAAGCTCTGCTCTGTATATTGCATTATTAAAGCGCTGACCATTTTTTTCTCCAAAGGAAAACAGATCAAATACTATGGGCTGTGTATCTTGTTCAATAGATACAGTGCCTACACCTACATTATTATCGGATGCATCAAAGTCTATCTCTAAAAATACAGATGAAGAAGAGAGCTTTAACTTGATATCATTGGTAGCAGCATTACTTATTTGGGCAAGTCCCTTTGCCAATGAAATTTCTCCTACTCCAATAATTGATACTGGATTTAAACCAAGTTCGCCAAAATATAATACCATTTTTGTGTCAAAAAATGATGTTACCCCTAGTTGTTGTTCAAATGAACGAAGATCATAATTTATCCAGTTGGTGCCTTGACTTGGCATATCTATAAGCAAACTTTGTAAAGTACCTGCTGTTATTCCAAGATCTACTGTAATTTTCTCAAATGTTATGTTTGGAGAAGCGCTAGTAGCTATTATGAGTCTGTCAGAGTTTTTATCAGGAACAGTTGCTGAAAAGGATGTACCGTCAACAAAAGAGGTGGATTGAGGGTAAAATGTTACGCTTGATGCTTTTTCGAGTGTTATAGGGTTTCCTATTTGTAACGTGGGAATAATTGCAGAACTTCTGAATACATCCAAATCTTCTCTTGCTCCTGGGTTAAGGTTTTGATCGCTATCGATTAGTGTTATAGTCACTTTTTGACCAGGCTTAAGTTGACCAGTTTGAGTACCAAGTAAAAGAGAAGCGGTAGAACTGCCAGCTACTATTGATGTTGATTTTGAGTTGTATTCTATAGAAGCTGATTGACCACGAGGTGCATTACTTGAAATTCTGATCGTGGACTTATCATTAAAATCAAAACTTTCAAAGATTCCAGAGTTTGGTTCCGATTCTACGAGTGTGACTATTTGAGTATATGATGTCATACCATTGGTAACAGAACTTACTGGTTGTCGTTGGTTTGTTTTTAGTTCTGCTACAGAGCCTAGATTGATTCCCAAATTTCCATTTTTCTCAAAGCCCAAACTTCCTAGATGAGGATTCAAATCTACCAAGCTTGATCCGCCGTTTGCAGCGTTTGCACCGGTTTCCGCTAATGCTTGGTAAAAGGTGGCTCTAGGAGAATTGATGTTAAATGTCCAAGAATCGACAGATGTAGGATCTTGGTTTAGCTGCATATCTCTTATGGTTACGAAGACTTCGGCTCCTTTTGGATATCCAGTTCTATCAAGCGTTAAAGAAATGTTTGGAATGTCGGAATAAGATAGGTCTACTCTTTGAGAGCCACCTCCTTTATTGTAAATAATGCTGACATTATCATTGAAAGAAAAAAGTTGGATAAATGGCCACACACCAGCTGCTATTCCGATTTGACCTAAAGATACAGCCGGATTTGAATTAGGACTACGTGGCTGTCGTACTACATTATTTTGGTTAGGTGAAGATGCGGGTGGACCACCACTACAAGCATTGAGTGATGCAGTGCCCTGTGTTGCACCACTTATTCCAACATCTACCGGAATTGCCACTCCATCTGTATCTGAAAAACTTATGCCAAATACTGATGCAGGTGTGTCATTACCACAAAAGGCACCAAAGTCAAGGCCTTCTCCAGATCCAGCTGCTTGTGTTGCGTCTGCAATTTGTGCTTTCTCTTTGTTAGCAAAATACGCATACCAGTTTCCGTCAGAGGCTTGTACCATCCGAAGTGTTTTTCCATTTAATGTGACATCAGGTTCGCCCTTACCTTCATCAGTATCCGATATGTTACTATCTCTTATGACGACTTCAACAACCATAGAGCCAAAAAAGTGATTCCCAAAAAAACTATTTTCTGCAGATACAAAAAGATTTGGATTACTAGATTGCGCTTCTACGGTAATGCTGGAGAGTGGGGTTGTCATAAGAACCACAATCAAGAAAAAAATCAAAAGTTTGTACATGTTACTTGCTGACTAGATCTGCTGCACCACCAAATATTGTTGTCGTATAATTAATACATATTTTGCGCAGTGAATCCAGATTAAAATCACTTTCTTTAAATAGAGTTTTCAAATCCCCATCTAAACATTGAATCTTATTCCAGCCTCGCCTGCTCCTGAGTTTATAGGAATACACTCCTGGATTAACTCTGAACCATTTGAGATAAAGAAACTAAAGGGCAGGGTTGTTTTACTTGATTGTTTCACATATAGCTGTATTTTTTGTTTAAGAACCCTTCCTGTAATGGCAGAGCTTAAAGAAAAATACGGTGCATATGGCCTTGAAGTTATGGCGGTCCACTCAGCAGAATATGAGTTTGCAAAAGAACCAGAAAACATCAAAAGAGCTCTAAAAAGATACGACGTAAAAATTCCTGTTGCCTTGGACGTCAACAATAAGATGTGGGAAGCGTACGGAAACATGTACTGGCCAAAGCACATACTAATTGACGCAAATGGATTTATCAGATATGAACATGCGGGCTTTGGCATGGTTGAGGATTTTGATGAGTACATCTTGGAGTTATTACAGGAATCAGGTGCAAAGATTTCTCCAATAAAACGGCAAGGAAAGCTTGCAAGTGAGATTCATGATACATATGGGATGCACTTTGCTGGCATGAGCCCAGAAATTTGTGTTGGCTATACAAGGTTACGAAGATTTGGAAACAACCAAACTCCAAAACCAGATGCGATAAATCATTTTACAGATTCTGGCAAACATATGGACAATATGGTGTATCTTCGTGGAAAATGGGTTTGGAAAAGCGAAGGAGTGCAGTATCCGGGTGAATCTGACTCTGCAATAATGATGAAATATACTGCAACTAGAGCACATGGGATAGTTGGTACCTCAAATGGTAAGCCTGCTTTGGCTGAAATAAAAATTGATGGAAATTATCTGACAAAAGAAAATGCTGGGAAAGACGTTACATTAAGAGATGGAAAGAGCATTCTTGACGTAAAGTGGCCTTTCATGCACAACCTTGTTGCCACAAAAGATGTAGAACAACATGAGATAGAGATAATTCCAAAAACTGATAACTTTGTCTTTTACACTTTTGTCTTTGGTTAGATCAACATATTGCAATTCTACGAACTATACCAGAATGCTGGTCAGGTACATCACTAGCATTCCTACCACAATTCCTGATGCTACGGCTGCGTTTGAAAGCGTTTTTTCACCATCCTGCCTTATCCACTTTATAATAGATACAACTACTTGGAATATTGCACCAGCTCCAATTGACAGAAACACCACAGCTGTAAATGGCGAATAAATAAAACCGCCAATCCATGCTCCAAAAATTGCTGGCGTTCCTGCAATCATACCCATGGCAGCAAGCTTTCCTATCATTGGTTTTCTGCGTGCCATTGGGGCCGCGATTGCAAGACCCTCTGTAGTGTTATGGATAGTAAAGCCTACGATAAGAAATTTTGACAAGGCAATTGCACCAAGACCTATTGCGGCTCCTATGGCAAGTCCTTCACCCAGATTATGTAGCCCTATTCCTATTGAGATCATCAAAGCAATCACAACTGGTTTTGCCATAGTTGACGTAGCATATCTATTGACTAGCTTTTCCGAAGAATAATACAATCCAAGAAATGATGCGATAACTACAGTTGCAACAAGCAGTGAACCGTTGAATGATTCTGCCAGATTTTCTGTAGAAATTTCTAGGCTTTCTTCGATGGCATCAATTCCAAGAAACAACAGCAGTCCAGCTGTGAGTGCAAGGAAGAATTTGTACTTGGGTGGACTCATTTTTGATATGAATGGAAACCAGAGCAACCCTATCATTACAGGTATAATGCCGACATAGGTTCCAATTACAGCAAAATATGCCACAAGCTCAAGGCTCTGTTCTGGTGCATGAGCTGCGGCATCAACGGATTTTGCAAATCTTGTTCCATCATCTACTGTAAGTCCGATTTCATATGGCTCAGCTTCATTCCATTCAAAGGGGATTATTACCTTGGCAACTTCAAATCGTGTAAGACGCATGTCTGGTTCAACGGCAGCGGGCTGAATTCTGTCATTGACATCTGCTTGTACAATATCAACATCAATAGGACCTGTGTTTCTAATAGTGGCAATAATTTTTGAATCAAGAAAGTCGATTTTTTCTATCGTTATTTCTGGTAACGGTGTGCCAAAATCAAGAAGGTCAGCTCCGGGGCCAAAAATATAGAAGATCATTCCTGCCAAAATGATGACAGGGATTACACCACTTAGGATAAGTTTTCCTTTTGAGGTCTTGTTGATTTCTTGCATTTTAATCACCATATTGTTTTGTGTTTTCTGATTCTTTTACAAGAAAGAATCCTGTCCATCCTTTTTCAGCAAATTCGGTTTTATGTGCATGGAACAAGTATTTTCCAGGATAGGTGTAATTGAATTCCATAATTCCTCGCTCTCCTTGGGATAGTGTGATCATGTCAGTGTACGTAGAGGGGACTCGATACGTACCAGACGGATAGTAATCATATAGGTTACCGTGAAGATGGAGGTTGTTTATTTGATCAAACTCTAATATGTTGACAACATATACTCTGATCAGCTCATTTGTGTTGATCTGTATTGGATGATGCTGATAGTAGAATGGA
This sequence comes from Nitrososphaerota archaeon, assembly GCA_052388195.1. Classification (GTDB taxonomy): domain Archaea; phylum Thermoproteota; class Nitrososphaeria; order Nitrososphaerales; family Nitrosopumilaceae; genus JBBDNF01. Next base: position 10,200 of record JBQTIK010000024.1, read on the forward strand.
ATTGTATTTGCCGCATAGAAATTGTTTTCCGTATCAAAATCAGTGTCAAATCCGTTTAATACCATAACCATTTCGTCTGCTTTTGGCCTTCCTTCTTTTGGATCAACAATATAGACGCCATACATTCCATGCGATATGTGTTCTTCAAGTGGCATAACATGACAGTGATAAGGATGAACACCCACTGGTCCTGCTACGAATTCATACGTGAACTGTCCACCACCTTGTCCTACAGACTCTAAACCATCCATCAGAGATGGGTGTATTCCGTGAAAGTGCATTGAGTGGGGTTTTAATCCGTTGTTGATAAATTTTATACGTACAATGTCGCCTTCAGTTGCACGAATGGTGGGGCCGGGAGTTGTTCCATTAAAAGTCCATACATTAAAAAATACACCGGGAGAAATTTCCATTATTTTATTGTCTTCAGCAATAATGGTAAATTCGCGAAGTGTGGTTCCATCTGAAAGTTTTGAAACTCTGCCATAACTAAATTCACGCAAGTATTTGTCTGGATTAAACTCCAATGGCTCTCCAGAATAACCAACAGGATCAATAACATCACCTGTTGTTTGTATAACAGCACCAGAATGAGTCAGGAAAGTCTTTGGTTCTTTAGTTGCGTCTATATTCAAAATTGGTAAGGAAAAATAAATGACAGTTACAAAGGATGCCGCGATTAAAGACAAAAGCATCTTTCCTTTCATTGTTTTCACTAGCTGCATTTGATCAAAATAACATGAGTGGGTTATTTATAATTTAGCTTAGGCTAACTTTTTTACCTTAGGCTAAATTCTTTAAAGAAAACCAAATCCTAAGTTTTAACTAAGGCTTTATTGCATCCTCGCTGTGAAAAAACCCATATTACTTCTCGTAATGGGCGGATTCCTAGTAGCCATAGGAATTGGACTTTCGGTATATGCAACTCAACTGATAATTGAGAATCTTACCACTCAGGAAGGCTTCATAGAAAGTGAAATGACTATGGAGGTGTACAAAGAGCTTGATCCAGCTGAGAGTGAAAATGGCGTATATGTAATTCAGCTTGAAGATTTTCAAGGTACAGATAGTATAACCACATCTGTTTTTGATCCCCTAGGCAATATTGTGACTACAAAGTCTATAGATTCAAATCCTTTTCAAGATGGTTTTAAAATTTCTACATCAGGAACTTATAAACTACTAATAGAAAATCCTGTAGATAGAGAAGTTCATGTTATGGCTGTTATAGGTTATTTGCCACAGGATGAATCCTTAATGGTAAGTGTTTTTGGGTTTATTGTGATATTAGTTGGATTGGTTGGTCTTGCAGCGGGAACATTATATATTATTAAAAGTCGCGGTAAACCAAACGCTAGTTAAGAAATGAGTCCATCTTTGTTAGACCATCTATAACGCCTGAAAAGTTTTCATCACTTTCCATAATTTTATTAAGTTTTTCTTTGTCAACAGTAAAAACTGTTTTATTTCCATTTTTTGTTATTTTAACAAAGTCATGCTGTATCACATATGCCAGTTTTTCTCTTATCTGAGCGTCTGTAAGCTGCAATTTTTCTGTAAGATAGAAAGATTCTTTGTCTCCATCCTCAAGCTCTGATAATATTATTGAGATATCCGGATCAATAAGAGTTTCAAGCATTTTTTCTTTATCATAGTTTTCTTCCAACTTATTTCACCACATCTGTTTTGAGTTTAGAATTTTCTTTTTGTTTGAGATAAAGTCGTTTATCAGGATCTTGTCAATGTTTACTGGATTGATGTAATATGCTCTTCCTTTTAGCTTCATTTCTAAACCTTCTACATAGCTTAAAAGTTCATCCTCTTCGCTTACCATGATTGTATCTACATCTATTCCCTCACGCTTACACTTATCTGCTTCAGAGAGTGTTTTTACCTCTATGAATGGATCAACTTGCTTGTATCTATAACACAGATACACTGTTTGACCACCTACTACATCCAGTTTTATTTCCCTTTCATCCTTTAGCTTCAAAAGTGTAGCTTCATCAGGTTTGTAAAAATGGGAATATGGTTTATCTGTAAGTATTTCTCTTTTTTGAGATTCGTTGTCAATAAAACAAGCACTTGGTTGTCCATCAGTTATCATTACAATCCTTTTGTTTTGAGATCTATCACGTTTTAGAATCTTATATGCAAGTCGAAAGGCTGCTTGATAATTTGTATAGTGCAAAAAGTTGTCGTTTGCATCATATGTTTTCAAGTATGGAATGTCGCGAGGATCCACCTCTGATGCAAACGAGCCAAAGCCAACTACGTAAATAGAATCATTTGGAAAGAACTTTTTGTTTAGCACATACAAGCTCCAAAGCGCTTTTTTTGCAGCTTCAATTCTACTACCTTCTCCTGCACCAACTGAATATTTCATCGTGGAACTTAGATCAATGCAATACACTACAGCAACTTTTACTTCTTCAATTGTTTCAAATTCTTCAAAATCTTCTAATTCCATTGTTATTGGAAATTTAATCTCAGATTCCTTTTTTGCAACTCTTTGGATTGAGTTTAGCACAGTTTGTGGAACATTAAGGAATCTTATATCGTCACCAATCTCAAACTTTTTTGTAGTATCTAGTATAGTACTACCAGTACCAACATGTTTTATTTCATGAAAGCCAACTCCTCCCTCTTTGATAGCTTTCATCACATCGTGAAGAAGTTTTCCACCAATTTCAATGAATCCTTTATTTGTTAACCATTTTTTTTCATCTTTAAGATAACCCATTTTTTCTAGATGCTTTATGAAAGGCTCACCACCTCCTTGAATATTTGTCTCCGTTCCTTCTGAATTTTTTTCAAGTTTTTGATGTTCTTCTGATTGCTGAATCACACCCTGCAAGATACGCTCAAGTTCCTGCGTACTGGGAGTCTTTTCTTTTAATGCCTGTCTTGCTATGGTTTGGAGGATCTTTTGTAGCGTATCATTTGATACTTCGTCACTTGGTTTTTTGTTCTTGTTTTCTTGGGTTGAAAAATAGATAAAATTTGTTATACTATGTTGCGACATAACCAGTCTCTTTTTTGTCAAGAACTTTGGGTTCAACCCAGCACAATCCTTCTAGTGCAATTTCTGTGGCCACAGCACGAAGCTCACTCTGTACCTTTTCTGATGCAAGCAAAGATTCAGATTTTATGTTATATTGTTGAGCTTTCTTCTCAAAGTCGGTTTGCTCACTAGATAGCTGTTCGTATATAGTGTCAACTAGGTTTTGAATAGTTATGAAGTTTTTCAGTTGGTTTTCATATGTTAATTGCGTGCTATTTTTTCCAACTATTTTTTGTGAAACCTGAAAAGTTTTTCCCACAAATTCCTGTTTTATTTTTTCTACAAATGCAGGATCCATTCCTTTTATATATTCAAGTGAAGTTTCCTTGAGAGATTTGATAATTAAATCTCGCAGTATTTTTTCTCTGTTCATTATTGTATCATCCATTTCTGCAAGCTCAAACTTGGTAGCTTGTCCTATACAAAATATGTCACAGGGTCTTGGTACTGCCAAGATTTTATGAGATAAAGCTCGTGTCCTTTCTGCTTCGCCTACAAGAAGTTCAAGAGCGTGTATACCCATTCTTACACTTACACCCTTGTCTTGATTTATCCCCTGACTTGCTCGTGCGTTTTGAACTATTCTTGCAAGAGTTCTTAGCATAAAAATCGGTATGAATGATTTTGCAATTTTTGCTTCTTGTATTATAATTAGCATTTCTTCGTCGAGCGATTTTGGGTAGTGAGTGTGTATATGGCTTTTTAGTCGGTCATAAAGAGGTTCTATTATTTTACCAGAATGGGTATAATCAATTGGATTTGCAGTTGCAAAGAAGGCTATTTTTGGTTCAAAAATAACTGGGTACGAACCTGTAGTGAACCTACCCTCTTGAAGAACGGAAAGTAGTGCTACCTGTTTTCTTGTATCAAGCACAGGTAACTCATCTATACAAAAGAGTCCGTGCTTTGCCTGCATTAATTGGCCAGGAGAATACGATTCAATCTGGTACGTCTCAACTCCCTTTTTTGTAATTTTTATCGCATCTATCTGACCAACTAAGTCTTTGACTGAGATATCAGGTGTTGCAAGTACATACTTGTATCTTTGTTGTCCCTCAACCCATTCTATTTGTGTATCAAGCTTATTGTCACGTATTTTGTCCATGCTGTTTGAATCTACATAAAATTTTGGAACAGACATCGGATTATCTTTGTCTTCTAAAAGAGAGATCAATTCATCTTGAGGCAGATCCATTGGAGAGTCATTCGTTATGCTTCCTTTTATTATTGGGATTGGTGATAATAGATTCTTAGATATTGTTTGAACAATCTTAGTCTTTGCTTGACCTATCTGCCCCACTAACATTACATCATGACAAGCCAAGATTGCTCTATCTAGTGCTGGAATAACATCCTCTTCAAATCCAATAATTTCAGGATATCGTATGTCATTTGTTTCCATCTTTGAGATGAAGTTTTGTCTGAGTTGTTCTTTTGCACCGACAATTTTGTAGTTTATTTCTAAAAGATCGCCAAGTGTCTTGATTTGTTTATAGTCTTCTGGAAGACCAGCCATTATTTCAGTGTATTTTGGAGTAGAAGAATAGCTACGTTTTACGAGCTCTTCATTTTCATGTACCAATTTGATAAATTATGCTAGAACATGATTTAAAGTATTGTCTGTTTTAGCATAGTTTTTATCGGGGCTAGATGAAATTTTTGCTCACTTGACTTCGCAAGAATATAGACACATTGTTAGGATTGCTGGAAAAGACGTCCCAGGAGCAAAAAAAATGATAATTGGAGTGAGTCAAGTGCGAGGAATGGGTTATAACTTTGCAAAAGCTATTTTGGATGTACTCAAGATTGACCAGAATAGTAACATCGGTTTTCTTACAGAATCTCAAGTTGAAGCAATAGAAAAGGCCATGAGAAATCCCTCCTCACTTAATATGCCATCTTGGTTTCTAAATAGACGAAAAGATATTGATTCTGGAAAGGACTTGCATCTTATTACTTCTGATATAGAGTTTAACGTTAGAAATGATATTGAGCGGGAAAAAAATACAAACAGTTGGCGAGGTTTTCGTCACACTTACGGATTGAAGGTCAGAGGTCAGAGAACCCGCACAACTGGACGAAAAGGTGGTGCTGTGGGAGTTCGTAAAGGAGGCAAGATTCTTCCACCAGGCGTAGTACCAGCTGAAGGTGCAGCAGTACCAGCTGAAGGTGCAGCAGTACCAGCTGAAGGTGCAGCAGCACCCGCAAAAGGAGCTACGCCGACAGCACCAGCAAAGGGAACAGCAACACCAAA
>JBQTIK010000025.1:0-9321 GCA_052388195.1 Nitrososphaerota archaeon
TGTTTATTGCAACCTTGTCTGCTCCACTTAACAAAATATCTCTAGCATGCTGAAGTGTCTTTACTCCACCACCTACAGTAAATGGAATATCAATTACTTGTGCCACTTTTGAGACAAGAGTTTTGATTGTTTCTCTTTCTTGTTGTGAGGCAGTAATGTCAAGAAAGACAAGCTCGTCAGCACCTTCTTTGCTATATTTTTCAGCAAGCAAAACCGGATCGCCTGCATCTTTAATCGACGCAAAGTGCATCCCCTTTACTACTCTACCATTGTCTACATCCAAACATGGAATCACTCTTTTGGTTAAAGTCATGCTATTGCTCTAACCTTCTTAATTGAAATTTTTCCATCATATAGCGCTTTTCCAAGAATAACTCCAAATGCTCCACATTTTTTTACAGCAATTGTATCTTGAATACTTGAAATACCTCCACTTGCAATTATCTTTACGTTTTTTATGTCACATGCTTTCTTAAGTGATTCAAGATCTGGTCCTAGTAAAGTTCCGTCTCTGTCAACACTTGTCAAAAGAAATTCTGATAATCCAAGTTTTAGAAAGCTTTCTACTCCTGAGATAAGATCTATTCCTGTGCTTTGTTGCCATCCATCTATAACAATTTTTCCATTTAGTTGATCTACGGAAATTATAATTCTGTCTTTCCCAAACTTCGCTAGAATTTCTGGCAAGATTTCTTTATTGTTAAATGCAAAAGTCCCAAGGACGGCCTTGGGTGCAAAAGAAAGGACGTCATTTATTGTATCTTTATTACGCAATCCACCTGCTACATGAATTGGAATGGATACTTGCTGTGCAATTTTTTTAATTATTTGTAGATTCGAACCTCTGCCTAGGGTTGCATCAAGGTCCACTACATGTATTCTGTCAGCACCAGCTTTTTCCCATTTTTTTGCAGTCTCGACAGGATTATCACTGTAGATCGTTTTCTTTTGTGGATCTCCTTTGACAAGTCGCACTACCTTACCATCCATAAGGTCAATTGCAGGAATAATTTTCACTTTTTACACTCTCGCAAAAAGTTGTTGATCATTATAGAGCCTACTCTGCAAGACTTTTCTGGGTGAAACTGTGTCCCAAAAAGTGAGCCACTTTCTATCGCTGCAGGAACACTTATGCCATAGTCTGAATCTGCTTTTACTATTTCCATATTTTTTGGCTTTATTCTGTACGAGTGTACAAAATAGACCCATGAACCGTCCTTTACACCATCTAAAAGTCTGCTTGGTTTTTTTATTTGCAAATCATTCCAGCCCATGTGAGGGATCTTGAATTTGTTTGGAAGTAGGATCACCTCACCTTCCAAAACTCCAAGTCCACTTGTCTTTCCCTCCTCACTTTTCTCAAAAAACATCTCCATGCCAAGGCAGATACCAAGAACTGGCATCTGGTTTTTCACTATATCAACAAATGCTTTTTTTGATGAAGCTAGACTACTAATAGCAGGATCAAAATTTCCCACACCAGGCAACAAAAGCCCCGAATAGTTATTTGTATGATTAATACTTGTTATTACATCAACTTGAGCACCATTTTTTTCCAAGGAGGATTTTAAGCTGAATATGTTTCCTGCACCGTAATCAAATATGGCTACTTTAACCACTACATAGCACCTTTTGTGCTTGGTATTCCTTTCTGTTTTTTATCATGGCTAGCTGCTATTCTCCATGCAACCGCAAAAGCTTTTAGTGCAGCCTCAATTTTGTGATGATCGTTTTCTCCATACTTTACAGTTACATGTATACAGGCATTGAGGTTTTGGGTAAAAGAACGGAAGAAATGTTCCAAGTCTTCCTTTGAGATTTTTTCTATCTGATTTCGTTCAATATCAAGTTCGATTTTGTTATATTGTCGCTTGACAAGATCAAGTGATGCTTCTGCAAGTGATTCATCCATTGGAACAGATGCATAGCCAAATCTTGCAATTCCACTTCTACTTCCAAGAGCCAAATCCATTGCACTAGCAAGTGCTATTGCAGTATCTTCAATTAGATGGTGTGCTATTCCATCTTTTGAAACTGCGTTTAGTTTAAGATCAAGCATGGCATGCTTACCAAGGCTTGTGATCAAGTGATCAAGAAAGTTGATTCCTGTCTTTACAGAAATCTTACCGCTTCCATCGAGATTTACATTTACTAATACCTCAGTCTCTCTAGTCTTTCTGTTGATGCGGCTTACTCTTGATTTCATATAAATTCCTGCAGAGAGCGAATTTTATGTCTCAACCAGATTTAATGTCTTCGGAATCAAATCTATTGTTTCTAGTATCATGTCAGCGTTTTTTTCCTCGAAGATCTTTCGTTTTGCCTCTGAATCTTTGCTTGTGCCGTATATTCCACAAAAAACTGTTTTGTTGCCTAGCTCTTCTGATTTTTTTGCCATAATATAGTCTTCCATAGAATCTCCTACAAACATACAACAATAAGATCGGAGTCCCTTGATAGATGAAACAAGTGGTTGTGGATTTGGTTTGGCAAGGTCACGTGTTTCATCTTCTAGAAATCTGGAATTTTTCAGATCAAATTCATTAAATAATTCTTTTAATGAATACTTTGCAGAAACAACACCGCGCCCAGATATAATAGCTATTTTTTTATCAAATTTTTTTCGTAGAGCATCTATTAGTTCTTTTTTTACAAGTACTACATCATTGTCAATCAACCCCTTTCCATCAAAAAATCGTGGCTTTCTCCTGTAGAGCTCATAATACAATTTAGTACCGTAAAATATCTCATCAAATGTTGAATACAATATGTTTGAGTCATGTGATCCGGGATATGCTAATTTTTTTCTTATTTCAGAAAGATCAACCTTTATCGCATCAAGATATTTTTCAACTGATCGTATACCATTTTGATCAGAATTCTTGATTACATCAGATATGAATTCGACCATAGGTTTGTTTAGTTTTTTTGCCGCAACAATGGAAAGAATCAATGAGTAAGTTGCGTCTACTTCATCGTTGAAACCCCCAGTTGCTTTGAAACCTTCTATCATTTGCGTAGTCACAGTATTTGGCTGGTCTATTTGCGCCATCTCTTTTAGCATAAAGTCTACCGTTTTTTTTATTGCAAGATCATACGAGTTAGTGATATCAATTAGAACCCCATCACAATCAAATATTATAGCATCAAGACTTTTTATCTTGTCAATCTTTGCAGTGTCAACAAATACACCATCATCTAATTTTTGTAATGTCATCTCAATAGATCACGTAGTGCCGACAAAAATTTAGAATTTGTCTCTTCCGAGCCCACTGTTACCCTAAGACACCCTTCTTGGTTTCCTATTTTCCCCAGATTCTTCACTAGAATGCCTTGTTCTATGAGAGCTTTGTATATACGCAAACCAGCTCCACGTGCACCAAAAAGCACAAAGTTTGCCTTGGAATCAAAAACTTCAAACGCTTCCATAATACGAAGTTTCTCTATTATCCTTCCTCTTTCCTTTTTGACAAGATTTGCAATCTCAGAAACGTATTTTGATTTTTGTAAAGCAAGAATTCCTGCTTCAATTGCGATTGTGTTTAATGGATATGGGTATTGGATTGCTTTGGTAAATACATCTACGATCTTTTTGTTTGCAACAAGGTATCCTACACGCAGGCCTGCAAGCCCAAATGCTTTGGAAAGTGTTCTCAAAACAATCAGATTGTCTTTTTTTGATGTGAGATCTACAATTGAATAGTCTGCAAATTCTACATATGCCTCGTCAATTATTACCAGACCCTCAAATTCGTTGATCAGTTGCTCAAGCTGATTTCTTGTAAACTGAAAGCCCGTTGGATTATTTGGAGAATCTAGATATAAGATATTAGTTTTTTTTGCATTCAAGAGAAATTTGTCCAAATCAAGAGTCATGTTGTCTGTAAAAGGAATTTTGGTTGTTGGAATAGAGTATAGCTTACATCGTTCCTCAAAAAAACCAAAGGTCGGTTCCGATGTTAGTACCGTTGTTTCCTTTGATGCAAAGTTTGTAAGAAGTAGATCAATTATCTGGTCTGAACCACTTCCTACACCAATCATCTCTTGTGGCATTTTGATATAGTCAGAGAGTGCTGCTACTAGTCTTTCCGTACCGCTCAGTGGATACTCTCGCACATCGAGTTTTTCTCTAGTTTGGTTGATCAAATCCAATGAAAATTCTCTTTGTATTGCAAGGTTTTCATTAGAATCAAGCTTGAGTGCGTTTGAGTATTTGTCAGGCTTTTGATATCCTTTTAGCTTTGAAAGCTCGTCTACTTTCTTTTGGAACCAATCTGCTTTCATTTCAGTCTAATCCTTACTGCCTCGTAGTGATTTGGTAACCCTTCTGCAGATGTGATAGATTTCATGTGTTTTGCGATTTTTTGTAGAGCCATTTTTGAGGATTCTATCTTACTTTGTATTTTCATATAATCTAGTACACCAAGTGATCCTCTAGCCCTGCCAAATCCATTTGTTGGAAGTATGTGGTTTGAGCCAAGCAGGTAATCACTGGCTGAAGAGGGAGTGTTTTTACCAATAAGTACAAGACCAGCTGATGTAATTTTCTGCGCTATCTTTTGCGGGTTCTTTGTGATTATTTCCAAGTGTTCTGGTGCTAGTTTATTTGCAAACTCTATCACGTCTGATTCGGTCTTGCAAATTGCAACAAAGCCGTTTGTGTGCAAGCTTTCCATGACAATTTTACGTCTTTGTATTTTACGAATTTTTTGCTCCACCGACTTGATTACAAAGTCCTTTAGTTTTGTTGAGGTTGTTATAAGGCAACATGTTGTTTCAGGGCTGTGTTCTGCCTGTGATATCTGATCAGAAGCAACTACATCAGCTTCTGCTGCAGAATCAGCTATAATTGCAAGTTCTGTTGGTCCTGCAATCATATCAATTGAAACGGCATTACTTACAATCGATTTAGCAAGGGTAACAAATGAACCTCCGGGTCCCACAATCTTATCTACTTTTGGTACTGATTCGGTACCATATGCAAGCGCAGCAATTGCTTGTGTACCACCTGTCTTGTAAAATTCATCGACACCACAAAGATCTGCAGCAATAAGAGTAAGAGGATCTATCAAACCATTTTTATTTGGTGGAGAAACTGCAATGATTTTTTTAACTCCAGCTATTTTGGCTGGCACGATACACATCATCGCAGTGCTTGGGTATCTAGCACTACCACCTGGTATGTAACATCCTACTTTTTCAAGCGGTACAAAGACTTTGGTTATTTTTATTCCATCAATTGTAATAGTAATGTTTTGAAGCTGGCTCTTTAATGCAGATTCTGTCCTTTCTAGTCTTCTTTTTGCTAGCTTTATTGCTGCGATCTGTTCTTTGGTCACCTTTGAGTATGCAGATTTTATTTCAGATTTAGAGACTCTAAATGATCGTAGTTTTGCTCCACTGAATTTTTTTTCATACTCTTTTAACGCCTTATCTTTTCTTTTTTGTACATCTAAAATTATTGATTCAACTTTTTTTCTGTATTGTCCTTTAGGTTTGGGTCGTACAGCTGCTACCGTAGCATTGATGTTTCGGACTAGGATGGTTTTCATCAATTTTCCTCATCTCGTTTTATCTCCTCAAGTGCTAGTATCTGCTTTGGTTCATGCACGACCAGACCTTGCGCGATCTTTCGTAGTTTAGGAACAAGTTTGTAAAATTCCGACTTGGGAATTATTGTGTTTATTCCATACCACCCCTTCTGGCTTAGTGGGCTGACGGTGGGGCGTTTAAGAGAGGGAAGTTCCCTAAGTAGTCTGGTTAGATTCTTTTCCTGTACGTTTACGTATATGTGCAAGTGCTTTCTTCCTTCTACTGCACCCCTAAGCAAAGTAACAATATCATAGATCTTTTCTCGCTTTGCCTTGTCTTTTAGGGATGACTTGTTTGCGATCAAAATAGCGCTAGATTCCATTATAGTATTAACTATCTTTAGTTGGTTTTGTTCAAGAGTTGTTCCTGTCTCTGTCACATCAATTATAACATCCACATCATCAGGTGGCTTGGCTTCTGTTGCTCCAAAAGAGAGGTGGATCTGCACATTTTTGTTTGTTCCAATACGTAGCCACGGAGTTATGATAAGTGGATCCTTTGAACCATAAAGTTTTTTGTAGCTTGTAGATTGTTTAATGAATTTTGAAGCTGTCGTAAGATATTCAGAGGAAATTCGTAGAATCTTTTTCTTTTTTCCATATGATAAAATCATTTCATCAAGTGACTTGAAATTATATGAATCAGGAATTGCAACTACAAGTTTTATTTTTCCATATTCCAGATCCAAAAGAGTTTGTACATCAGCGTTGGTCTCTTTAACCCAATCATTTCCAGTTATACCTACATCATACAATCCATCAAAAACAAGATTTGGAATCTCTTGTGGCCTTAACATCTTTACTGTAATTTGTGGATCATCAAGTGTTACGCGATATGTGCGGTCTCTACGTCTTACTTTTGTCCAAGACTTTTCTAAAACCTTGAAGGTAGCATCCTCAATACTACCTTTTGGAATTGCAAACTTGACTAGAGTCAACGTAGTCCTAGCAAGGGTTTTTAGATATATAGGTAATGTCAGGTTATTGGAACATAAGTCCCATCACTTGACTTGACCGCATCGACTCGACAGATTGCTGGAACGATTTCAGAAACAATTCCAAGTTCTGTCATCACCGCTTCACCTGCGATCCCGTCTGGCACGACCCGTGTGCCTCGAAGCAAGATGTTACGAGCAGCATTGACATCGCGGTCAACACTACTTTTGCAGATAGGGCAGGACATCTCTCGGTGCTCTTCGGGTACTAGCTTTGACCCACATACCGCACACCTTGTGCTTGTCCCAGCTGCATTTACATATTTTACTGGCAGATCGTGGTAATTATGATATGTCCTTATATCTTGGGCACTAAAGTTCTTTGAGTATTTCTTTAGCTCGGTGCACTGAGATGTTTCCTTCTTTTATCATCCTTCTGGTTACCTCATCTATTTTATCTGTCTTGACACCAGCACTTGCAGCAATATTTCTTGCATGTAGCTTCATGTGTCCTTTCTGTATTCCTTCAGAAGCAAGAGCTCGTATTGCGCTGAAATTTTGTGCAAGACCTACAGCTGCTATTACACATGCAAGCTCTTTTGCTGATTTTACTCCAAGAATTTTTGTGCAGATTTTAATCATAGGGTGTACATTTACAATACCACCTACAATTCCCACTGCCATTGGTAATTCAATTTTGCCAACCAAGTTTCCTTTCTTGTCTTTTTTCCATTCCGTAAGTGAATTGTATCTTCCCGTTCTCGATGCATATGCATGAGCCCCCGCTTCTATTGCCCTTGTGTCTTGCCCAGTTGCATTTGCAACTGCAATTATTCCGTTCATTATACCCTTGTTATGAGTAACAGCCCTGTAGGGATCACTTGCTGCAAATTGGTATGCCAATATAATGTTGTCAACAATTTTCTGACCCCCAACTTGTGCTTTATCAAAAATTGCAGTTCCTCTTACCAATCTTTTCGTAGAATAATTTGAAAGTATTCGCAGAATTACTCTGCCACCAGTCAGCCTTTCAATCAGTGGTGCAACTTCCTCACACATTGTGTTTGTTACATTTGCTCCCATCGCATCTCCCACATCTATTAAGAGTTCTACAATCAACATTGGTCCTGAATCAGTTTTGATCTTTTTACAAAAGACTTGTTTTGCTCCTTTTCCCATTTTGGAAAGTGTCTGGCTCTTTGAATTAGCAAGTTTTAGAATTTGCTTAGAAGATTTCGTGATTTTTGAGATGGCTGATTTTACATCAAAATCTACAACTTGGATCTGCCCAATACTGTAGGATTCATCTGCTTTCATGGTAAAACCACCATGTTTTCTTGCTATCTTTGCAGCTTTTGAGGCGGCTGCAATCACTGATGGTTCCTCAATTGCCATTGGAACTAGGTAGTCTTTACCATTTATCTGAAAGCTTGTTGCTATTCCAAGTGGAAAAGATACCATCCCTATGGCATTTTCAATCATTCTGTCTGCATCATCAAATGAGATACCACCTTGACTTTCCAGAATCTTGATATCTTGTCTTGAGAGACCACAAAACGATGCCACTGCCTTTATTCTTTCTTTTCTGCTCTTTTCGTAGAAATTCGAAATTGATGAGTTTGCCAATTTACTTTACTATCCTAATGAGCTTATCATCAGTCTTGTCTGGAAATCCTTTACCATCTGTATTTCCCGTAAGAATGTAAAGATAACCATCTGGTCCTTCATTAACATCTCTTATCCTTCCAACTCCACCCAATATGCTTTTTTGCGAGATTATGGTTTGGTCTTCTATTGTTAGCTGATATAGATTGGTTCCACGTAAAGAAGCAACAATTAGATCATTTCCAAGATCAAGTTTGTTAGAAGAATAAAACACGATTCCGGCTGGTTCTAAACTTGGATTATAGCATGCCAATGCGTCTACAAATTCTTCATTACCTAAGCATTCTTGTTCTGGCCACCCAAAGTTTTGCCCTGCTCTTACAAGATTGAGTTCATCATTTTTTGTAGGGCCGTGCTCTGTAACATACAGATTTCCTAGTTTATCCCAAGCAATGCCTTGAGGATTTCTGTGTCCATATGAAAATACGGCCAAATCTTGAAATGGATTATCTGAGGGTATTGTACCATCATCATTTAATCTCAGAATTTTACCTGATAGTGACTGTAAATCTTGCGCCGAGTGCTGATCTGTAGCATCTCCAGTTGTAACGTACAGTTTGTTATCAGGGCCAAATTTTATCACTCCACCGTTATCAAAGTCTGCGCCTGGAATTTTGTCCAAAATTACTAGTGCATCCACAATCTTGTTTTCTGATTCGGTTATTCTAATAACTTTGTTCCATAGCCTGCCGTCTTCAGCATACGTATAAAATACATACAGATAGTGGTTATTTGCAAAGTCTGGATGCAAGACAAGTCCAAGCAGCCCACCCTCAATTACATCGGCTACTCGTAAGTTTGCAAGTGGCTCTTCAAGCAGAGTACCAGACTCGATTACTCTTATTCTACCAACTTTTTCTGTGAAAAAAATTCTTGTATCCGCAAAATCCATAGCCCAAGGTTTCTGGAGATTTGTTGCAACGACTTCTGCAGATTTAGTTTTTGTTGCATTGGTAGTTGGTTCTGGAATCACAATTGGGTTTGAAGGCAAGTTTATAATTATAATAGAAGCTGCAATTGCAGCTATAATTCCCATTATTCTTATTTTTTTATCCACATCTGAAACACTTTTCAAATCTTATTAATTATTTCCAAAATCAGATAAAGCGTATATATCACCCCCAAACTTC
>JBQTIK010000026.1:0-12377 GCA_052388195.1 Nitrososphaerota archaeon
CCGTTCAACAAGTTGCTTCTAGCATAATGGTGAAACAGGATCCACATACACTACAAATTTCTTGGCCGTCATTTACATAACATGTTTCACATTCTGGGCATATCTTCATACTCTTGATTACTTTTTGAATAATATAAGATTGGTCTACCAAATTTGGAAATACTTGCATGTCTCGTAGAATTTCTACGTAATGCTTTTTAATTATAAAAGGCGCGCAAAGGAGAACTTCAAACAAGGAGTAAAAGAAAAGATAAGACATGGAACAGTTAGATCAATTTGTAAATGCAGTTCACTTCTTGGTTGATCACCGCATAATCAAAGTATAAAATTAGCTAAGATATCACTAGAGGAAATAACATATATTGATATTTCGCTTATTGCAAATGAATGAAACAAGTTTTCAAAGAATTATGTGAAAAAATAGTAGCACAAGACCCAGCAATAAGATTTGTAGGAATTGCAGACGAAGATGGCAATTTGGAGGCAGAGGCAGAACGCAAAGGCCTCAAGACAATATTTTCGCGAGACCAAAGGGCAGAATACGCAATCACCGCAGCAAGCCGTCAGACTACAAGACTGCGATGGGAGTATCTTTTGGGTAAAATCATCTATGCCACGTCGCACTATGAAAAACTTATTCGAGCTACCATTCCAATAGCAGATGAAAATAGGCGTCTTTCATATGTTGTATTGGTATCGTTTGATCCAACCACAAAAGTTGACGAAATAATTCCCAAAAAAATAATTCCACTTATTAGACAAAAAATGAGTACCCTTCTAAAAGAAGCATAACTAAAGAACTAGCACATAATCGGATAGCAGTCTTCCAGAAACCAGGCAACGATCCTCAGATCGCACGCCCACTGATCCGGTGTAAGCGCATCAGTGTTTCTTTCTAGTCAATTGCTACCCAAAACATAGACGACACTCTAAAATAAAAAGATGATCTTGTAATACACTATCGTTTGCAGTACTTGATTGCTTTGTCCTTTCAACATGTCTAGCTACTGGAATTTATTTCTTTTTTGAGGAACACTTTTGAGGAATGCTTTTCAGGTGGTTTTCAAAGATTGAGGCCATTAATATTAATCTCCCTTCATTGAAAAAAGAATAACTTTGGCAAAGAAGTGCGTTATATGCGGATGTCAAGATCACCGGCTAATAGGCTGTGCCCTGCATTGGTCAAAAAATTGTTCATGCTACAAAAAGTAACGGCTAAAAACTAATGCAAACTTCTTAAACTCTTACTGGGTGCGATTCTTCTCAAGAGCACTTTTTAGCTGTAATACAGAACGCAGAATAAGACCTGATATGCCAAGATGTGACGTAAGAAAACCAACTGTCTCTTCTAACACCTTCTCCCCCTTGTATCCCTCATCATAGGTCATCTCTATCTCTCCTTTGTCTGTTTCAACATATGAGGTAATTAGTGAATACGGTCCTAGCCTCTCATCCTTTTTTTGTATGTAAAGATTAAGCTGTACTCTTTTTACGATAAATCCTTGTTCAACAAAACTTCCTGATGATAAAAGAACGACTGTCTTGTCTGGTGCCCTGTTAACTCTTTCTGGGCTGATGACATCGACCACTCTCACAAATGATTAAGTGTGGATGTTTCTAAATAACATTGTTGAACGTACAGTGCAACATATGCGAAATAGATATGGATGAGAAAAAAATTGATGCACATCTAGATGCCAAAGAACACCAAGCAAATAAAAAAAGAATATTGGATACAAAAACCAACAAAGACGAAAATTCTAAAAGTGTTATCCAAATTTGGCTAGATTCTTTCTAGCGTCATTGATCATTTTCTCCCATTCAAGCTTGCTTGCACGGAAATCATATAGTCTTCCCAGAAGAATTTTTGCAAGTATAACATACTCGTCTATGGTACTGTTTTTTAGCTTAGTTAGCTTGGAACCACGATAGAGTTCATTGCAGATCTTGTGATATTTTTGTATGTCCTTTTTCTCACTGCTAACTATCTTATTTTGATCTTTTATTTTGTCAAGTACAATAGAAAAGGCCTCTTTTGACGTAATTTCTCTCTTTTTTAAAAGCCCACGAATATCTGCATAGGACTTGAGTGCAACCTCTGCCACATTATCCAAAATTATTAGGGCAAGTCCATTGCCCAAATCAAGCTTGCTTTGCTTTAAGACCAAGCTAATGCATATCTGTTCAACCATTTCCATTATCAAAGAGTTTTTGGGCATGTGATTCCGGTTCCGATACATTAATCCATACACAAATAAATCATAATAAAATTATGGATCTGACAAAAAAGAAATGCGTACCATGTGAAGGTGGCGTCTCTCCTCTTACTATACAGGAGGCACAAAATTATTTAAAAAATCTAAACGGCTGGAAGCTACAGAATAATTACATAGAAAAGGAATACACATTTCCGACCTATCTGGACGGTTTGAATTTCGTCCATACCGTAGGAAAGCTTGCCGAAGACGAGGGCCATCATCCAGACGTTTTTCTTGGATACAAGAAAGTAAGAATAATTCTCACAACTCATGCAATAAGTGGCCTGAGCGAAAACGATTTCATTGTGGCTGCAAAAATTGATGAAATAGTTACATAGTACTCTAGTTAGCCTGTTTTTCCTCAAGCAACTCTATCAAACCACATTTGGTATTTTTCATATTCAAGTCAACAAACGCAATCAGTCTATCGTCAAATCCTTTGACTGGTTTTACAAGTACAGTTGCACCCTTTTTTGACATTTCATTTACCTGCTGATGGATGTCTTTGACCTCAAAACAAAGATGATGAATTCCCCCGCCTTTTTTTGCAAACTCTGCTACTGGTGAACTTTCCTCTATTGGCTCTATCAACTCTAAAAAAGGTTCTCCAATCTTTAAAAAACAGATGTTTACTTTTTGGCTTCCAACTGGTGTAGGAAGTCCAACGGTTTCAAACTTGAGGTACTTTTTAATTTCACCAAGCGAGTCTTGTATTTTTGGTACTACTATACCGACATGATGCAGCTTCATTATTGCAACAAGTTGAGTCTATTACAATAACTTTACGTGTTTATGGTTTCTACCACATTGATTGTAATTGTAAGCGGTGCAGACAGGGCATCTGGGTTATCGACACTTTCCCATACAAAGATTTGAGCATTATATCTCCCTGTTTCAGTTGGTGTCCATGATTGTGATGGACTCATTGATTGTCCTGACGCAAGCGAACCTGTTATCCACGAAAGAGAGATTGTAACACCGTCTTCGTTTTGTATTTGTATCAAATATGCAAACGGCTGTTCTCTTTTCTGATTGTTTGTCAGATCAGCTGTAATTTGGACTTGATGATCCACTAGAACCTCGCGAGCGCTTGTAACACTGACATTGTACTTTTCTGGCTCTGCATCAACAAAATGGATCTGAGGTAATGATAGAAGTGAAAACAAAACGAGCCCTATGATGGTTTTCATGGTGGTTATGAGTTGGCTTTGGTATTAATTGTTAATTTTTTCAGCTCCCTTTCAATTCTGCCCGGCTCATGTTTCATAGAACGGCGTAAAAAGAGTGTCATGAAGAGTCCAAAGGCTCCAATGCCCGCAGGAACCAGATAGTAACATAGTTGATCCACTCCCATACTTAGATAATACTCATAAGCAATATTTACGGTTATTTTTTAGCTGACTGCAGCAGATTAAAACGATTCAGCGTTTTAGTATTGGATTGCCAGCATTGTCAGTTGCCCTGATTGCGTCCATAGGCTTATTATCATTCAGATCTCGGTGAACGTAGCTTTTGGTGTCTCCTGGTGTCTTTGTACAAAACTTTTTGTGAATCCCTTTTTGAGCTTCTAAGGTTGTCTCGTTTTCATGGAAAAGTCTCTTTCCACAATCAGGACACATGAATTCAGGCATATCTTATGCTTTTGCATGCAATATTCTCACTATTTGTGTTTTTGGCACTAGTACAGATGGATCGGAGCGTGAATTTCCTAGTCTACTTTTGAACATCAGCATCATCATCTGCTGGAAGACTATGCATCTTTAGGTATCTGAGCAGTGCATCTGGGTTCTCCAGTTTGTAATAACGCATAAGAATCTCTATCTCTTTGTCATCAGAGACTCGCATGGTGTTCTTTTTCTTAATATTTGCAGAATCATTTTTTGCTGTTTTCTGATGCACCAACAGGTAATTGTATTGATAACTGATAAAGCTACCCTTATTTTTATGATTAATAACAGTCCTTCTGGTTGGCAAAAGTCACTAGATTAAGTTCAGCCGAAATCAAAAAGAGGACAATAAAAATTTGGAATGAAGTAGCACCACGCTACCATCACGATTGGGCCAGCCACAGCATTGGTCCTTTTAAAAGCACCTCAAAGTTACTAGTCCTTGCAAACATCAAGCGTGACTCCAGAGTACTTGATCTGGCATGCGGTACTGGCATAGTTACAAGAATGCTATCTTCAAAAGTTGGTCCGCAAGGCCTTGTTGTTGGCGTTGACATCTCGTCAGGACCACTAAAGATAGCAAAGAGATGGAATTCTGGTAGAAAGAATATAGAGTTTGTCAACGCTGATATTGAAAAATTAAGTTTTAAAGAAAAATTTGATTCCGTTACTTGCCAGTATGGAATAATGTTTTTGCCACATCCACAAGTTGCACTTCAAAACATTAGAAGATTCCTCAAGGCTGGGGGTACAATTGCAGTTGTAGTTCACGGTGACAAGAGCTTTGTGCCATACTTTAGCTGCATTAGAGATGCAATTCTAAAGTTTGTTCCAGATTTTATTCCGCTTGGCACCCCAAATTTTGATAGATTTGGTACAAAAGATTCACTGAAAAAGGAATTTGCAAAGGCTGGATATCACAAAACCAGAATACGTGAGTTCAACTTTTCCTACAAGGCAGGAAGATTTGAGGACTATTGGAATGATTATTTTGCATATATGGCAAAACCACTCAAAGAAAAACTAAAGCCATTAACTGCCGCTCAGCGCAAGGTTATGAAAGAGATTGCCAGAAAATGTGTACAAAAATATGCCAAGAAAGGAAAAGTAATTTTCCCTTGGAAGATACTAATTCTTTCAGCTAGTAAATAAAAACCAATTTTACATTCAAAACTTGAGTATTACAACCATCTATTCATTGCTTTTGTAAATCTCCAAATAATCAAACTGGTCTTGATGGTCTGCAACATAAAAAGTAATAAGATCAGAATCAAGCTCAATCCATTCCGACTCTCCTTTGTATGGCAAAAAATCTTCCACATATACATTGCCAACTCCTGACAGTCTAACTAGCACTTTTTCCTTTTTTGGTGGTTTAAATGGAAACCTTATGATCTTTCCGCGTCTTTCATTTTGAATATGTATTGTATACTCGTTGCCATCAAGCTCCCCTTTGCCTTTAAAGTAGCTCTCATAGATGTTAAGATACTTTATTTTGATACCAAGTGGCATTTGAATCGGTATCTAATATTAACAGTTACAAGCTTTTTAGTCTTCAAGGTGGAAAAAAGAAAAATGAGGAGATCCTACTTTGATAAAGCAGGGACAATATACACTCCGATACCAACGCCTACTAATATCCCCAGACCAAAAAATAACAGGTCAAACGCAACTACCTTTCTAAAAGACGCTCTTACTTCTCTGCTAGGTTTATCACTTGGATTCGTGTCTGACATTTTATCTTAATTTATGATAATGAATGTGACCTTCTTAAATTAGAGGCACTAAATTTAATTACTAGGCATCAACTGACACCAAAAATTAAACTTTATCTTTCACATAAAATATGACTCAGAGTTTTTTCATTGTACAACTCTGATATGGCATGAATGTGGCAATCAGAAATAAACGGATACGGCGTGATAATTTCAGCATGCATCAAATCCTCGACATCTGTAGAATGACCAAGACCAAGCGCATGGCCAAACTCGTGTCTTATAACTGTGGCAAGCTCTTCAACCGTTAAGCTGTCCACATCATATATGGTTATGTTAACACCTACGATTCTGTGATGTTCTACAGTTGCTCTTGTATATCCAGAATTACCAGACTGGTCTTTTGATTGCGTTAATGTTATGATTATCTTGTTTTCTGCTTCATCTGATCCAATTATGCTAAATGCTGTTGGCATGTGTAATTTAGTAGAGCGTTCAGACGCCTTGTCTAAAGCTCCTTTCCATCCTTCATAATATGTCTTGTCTCCTTTTGTAAAAGAATTTTCGGACAATATTGCATTTTTTACAGCACTTATCTTATCAGCCGATATTGATGTCTTGGCATTTATTATGACTTGAATTGGCTTCTCTGATTTTATATCCCATGGTAAGGTTATATCTATGCCATTGGCAGATTCCTGACCAATGACACTGCTAGGAAGAAGGACCAATAATGATAAAGGTGCCATAGCAATAGCTGATTTTCTCAACGAAAGTCTGAACTATAACCTCCATAATGTACACGAACATGTTCTAAAAAAGCACAGACAACACAAAATAAAATTTTGTTAAATCATGAGGTGCTCTCATCTTTTCTCAAACATGATGAGATGTTTTTCTATACTCTCATGAGATGGAGTGTTTAAACTGAACACCAATACAATGCTGAGACAAAATTGTGGTGAGAGGAGACGAAATAATTATTATTTAAAAAATAAAACCGTAGGAACAGTCTCCTATGAAAGGAGAATTGTGCCTACGATTCCACCACCAGTTATAGCACCAAGAGCAAAAAAGAGTAAATCAAACGCTACTACCTTCTTAAAAGAAGCACGTACCTCTCTGCTCCAAGTACCAGAATTTTTTAGAGCCAATGTGGTTTCCATAGCAACACTTGCGAAACTATACTAATAATACCTAGTCAGCTAGAATTATGAAAACTAAGCTAACTTGTTGAATTTAGGTAATATGAAACGATGTCCTCATTAATGTACATGAGTCAAATGCATAAGGTGCAATGCATAGGCTGCGGATCTCGCGAGGCAATTATTATTTCAGAAAAAAAGTATGATGGTCTTCGAAGCTCGTGTCCTACCTGTGGTGCAAACTGGCCAGAGTCGTAATTTTTTACACGACTCTGATTTTTATTTTAGAATATTCTATAGGTACTTAGTACTTTTGCTTACAATAATTGATCAGTGTAAACGCCTAAGTGTGTGGATTTAGTTTTCTAATTTCACCGTGCCATAAAGTCGTCACTAGTAGATTTCTTTGCATCCAATAGCACGACATCCGCCACTCTTAACTCTGCCAGAATCTATCTATATTTATAAGGTTAAATTGATCTAACTAAATAACCCCCTTCTTCGTTGAGCTGTCTGTTCGTATTAAACACACACGCCTATTAATACAATGTAATTTCCATATCTGAAAGCAGATCTGTGGATCCGCCCCAGATTTTAGTCGCCACTGTTTTCTTGGTTTTGGATCCACAGTATCCTTTTTTATATACAGTAAAAAGATGAAAATCTGATGCTAGTATTTATTTGTAAGTTCTAATTACTTTTGAATCATGGGAATAAAGACCAGTCTTAATCTAATTCATGCAAATTTCTTCTTTGTAGATGTTGTTGGACTTTCAGATCCTCAAATGTCAACAAAGACTCAGATAAAAAAAATCGAAGTACTCAACAAAAGCATTGCAGATTGTGAAGCTTACAAATTAACACCACAAGACACCATACTGACTCTTCCAACCGGAGACGGTATGGCACTAGGCTTTCTTCAAGGTCCCGAGCTTCCACTTCAACTTGCAATACAGCTACAAAAAAAACTTGTCGCCTATAACAAATCAAAAATCCCATCAGAAACTGTTCGAGTAAGAGTAGGTCTGCACGCAGGACAAGTCTTCATAGTTAATGACATACAAGGTAACAAAAACGTGTGGGGCCCAGGAATAATACTTGCTAGGCGAGTCATGGATTTTGGAGATGACTGGCACATTTTGCTTAGTACTAGAATGGCAGAAGATCTTAGAGAGTTATCAGATGAATACAGGCAGATGATCAAACCAGTACACGACTTTACACTAAAACATGGATTCACCATGCTGCTTTACTCTGCATATGGAAAAGGGTTTGGAAATCCCAAACACCCCACAAAAGGAGCAGCTCTAAGAAGCAAGATGGGAGAAGAGATTATCAAGCGCCAAAAGACAACTCTCTACCCGTTTATCGAAGTCTATCTTACAATCAAAGATCCAAACACAATGCTTGTTCAACACAAGCGAACATATCAAGTTAAAAACATATCAGATGACCCAATTTACAACGTACTTCATGGGATAGCAACTGACGTTGAAAAACCGTCTCTGACTGATCTGAATGTCAGAGTGTATGACGAAAACAACAGGGACTTGAAGATATCAAGTATCAATGTAAATGAGCCTACCCAAAAGGAATTCACCACTTTATTTAATCGACCGATTTTAAAAAATGAAGATGATCGTTACTATATACTAGAATATGAGGTAGAAGAACCAGAAAGATATTTTGAAAACGCGTTTCTAATTGACTCTAAGAAGCTTGTGATGAAGATGGAATACCCAGCAAACGGTAAGATAAAAGATCCTGTACTTTACGAGATAAATCAAGAAACCGAAGAAAAAAAGAAGTCCAAGATACAGCCAGATATAAGAAAAGCTGGTGATACGAAAGTAGCCAGATGGGCAAAAACCGATATCACAAAGGGACAAACTTTCAGAGTAGAGTGGTAAAACTAACTCAAGTATTTTATCTGAATTAGAATTTAGTCTACCCACATATCTCTGTGTACAAAGCCATTTATCTTTGGTTCAAATTGACTCACCATGCCATAGCCACTCTTTCCTGCCTGGTGTTCATAGGTAAAGTAAAGCGAAATGAAAATTTGTGCATTACCCTCTTTTGCTTTCTGTATCAAATCCGAATCTATGAAGAACCAGTAGCGCTTCTTCATGTTTGGTAACAGAGGTCCAAGATTGAGACTGTCTGCTCCTTTAGAATTTTTTAATGCGTCTCTTGTCATCATCTCGTTTTTCATCATAAACATCGCCACAACATTTGAAGCTGGAATTTCGCCGAAATTTTTCAAAGTTATAGAAAACTGCTGGCGATCCTGACTAGTAGACATTAACTCTATGCTCTTTAATGGACCCACCCACGGTCTGAACCTGTGAACTGTTTGAATCCTACTTAGCTTGACTGTTTCCTCTAGCTGTTTAATGGTTTTCCAGAACATAAATACAAGTGCTATTGTTCCTACCGCAGTGCCAATAGCTGACAATTGTTCAACTGTTGCCAAGTCCATCGTTAATCATTGAACCCTGTGAAATTACTAGATAAAAAGTCTTCATGCAGTAAACGCATGAAAAAGTCCTTTGTTGGATAAAACTTTCTACCAACGTTTTTATGCAGTAGAAAAATTTTGTAAATATTGGCTGGCGCACAAATTAAGGAAAGCAAGTTGCATGATATCACACATTTTGGAATAAGAGCTGCAATTGGAGTAATTTTCCTAGTCAATGGTACAGGTAAATTCAATCCCGGCTTTGTTGGTTTTTTGACAAACATTGGATTTCCACCAGAGATGCAGATTCCAATTGCACTTGCAGAATCAGTCTCTGGAATTCTTCTAATCATTGGAGTTTTGACAAGAATATCTTCTTCTATCTTATCTATAGTGATGCTTGGGGCCATCTTCTATGTAAAACAGGCAGCAAGTCTTACGGGCGAAAGAGGATATGAAATAGATCTAATTCTTCTTGCTGGCTGTTTAGCTACAATCGTAGCTGGGCCTGGAAGAGTTTCAGTATCACATATTGCAAAAAAGATTCCGCGATTCTTACAGTAAGTTATTCAATAAGATCATGAGTAGTCGTGGCGGGGTAGATGCTCTTTGAGGCTAGTCCGAATTTGGATAGCTCCACTTTTAGCTTCTCAAGCACCATCCTATGATCATACATTGTAGAGTCAGGCAAGGATTCTAAAACGGGCGTTGCTTCTATGTCCAACGACCGCGTCAGCTAAAAGTATGATTTTTAAAATAAGCTGCCAGATCGAATTTATAACTCTCGTATTTCACACATTTCTAGTGGAAAATAAAGAAAGCGTAAAGTGCGTGCACTGTGGCTCCTTGGAGGCATATATCACTTACGATGACAAGTATGATGGCCTAAGGGGTCACTGCCCTACATGTGGTGCAAATTGGCCGGAATCATAAACATTCATTTTAAAGATATTTAGATTCGTGATATTAACAGCCTATCAGTGAATCATCTATACGTAAACGCCGCAAAGGACTTTTTAGAACTAGCCAGTGAGCAGCGATTAAATATAATATTTGGTCTTCGCGAAAAAAAATCAAAAGTTTCTACTATGGCAAAAGAATTGGGTGCCACTGTTCAAGAAGTGCACAGAAACTTTGAACGACTTGATGATGCTGGCCTGATAACAAAAGACAAGGATGGATATTATGAACTGACTACTTATGGTAAGACAATATGCACGCAGATTCCAGATTTAGTCTTTGTATCCAAGTACAGAAATTATTTTGAAGATCATGATTTTGGTGACATCCCAATGAAATTCATCCAGAGAATAGGAGCACTTGCACGAGGTCAACAAGTCAAGGGATTTGTAAAGGTACTTGAACAATGGAAGTCCATATGCAATGAAGCCAACGAATACATCTATTATGTTTTATCTGAGATTCCACTTGATTTCATAGAATCACTTGTTAACAGAGTGAAGAAAGGTGTCAAATGCAACTACATTTTTTCTGAAGATACAATAGTGCCTAAAGGAAGAAAAGAACTTCTTGAAAAGCTTGGTTTTAAGAAGCTCATAGAAAAAGGTCTTGTTGAAAGAAAGATGAGAAAGGATGTTAAAGTAGTTCTGGTTCTAAATGAAAAAGAAGCCTGCGTGATGTTTCCTACAACTGATGGCGAGGCTGACATGAGTGAGATGTTTTATAGCGATGATCCTCTATTCCATGAGTGGTGCCTTGATTATTTTAGATACTGTTGGTATGGTTCAGATGTTTTTCAAGAAAGCAAGCTCAAAGAATAATAATGTCTCCTAATCTGTACGCTTAGGTTCTTCAAGTCAAGTTTAAAGGGATTTAAAGTAAATTTCAAACCATGGTCAAAAAAAGAATCGTTTCATTTCTTCCTAGCGCTACCGAGATACTATACCAGCTTGGTGCCGGAGATCAGCTAGTAGGTGTCACGCATGAATGCGACTTTCCTGATGAAGCAAAAAGCAAACCTCGTGTAATACACTCCTCCTTTGATCCTACTAAAATGAGCAGTAAAGAGATAGACAAACAGGTTGTAGAACTGATGCACTCAGGTGGCGATATTTATCTAGTAGATGAACAAGTCTTAAAGAAAGCAAACCCTGATCTTATTGTTGCACAAGGATTATGCGATGTTTGTTCACCAACCACCAAAGAGATAAGCAAAGCACTCTCCATTCTAAACAACAAGCCAGACGTTGTAATTCTTGATCCGCATGATCTTGATGATATTTTAGCAGGCATAATGGAGGTGGCAAAAAAAATTGACAAGATGGCTGAAGCTCAAAAGTTGATAGGTTCCCTGCGAAAACGTATCGAATATATAAAAAGCAAATCTACAAAATCAAGACCAAAAGTTCTTTGCATAGAATGGCTTGATCCGTTATTTACCGCAGGTCATTGGGTGCCACAAATGGTTGAGATTGTAGCTGGAATAAATGGCCTAAATGCGGTCGGTGAACCCTCAAGAAGAATGAAAATAGAAGAAGCTATGAAGTTTGATCCAGATATCATAGTGTTAATGCCATGTGGATTTGACATAAACCGAATCAGCCAAGAGTACTCGAAACTTGCAAATAATACCCAATGGAAATTGTTGCGAGCAGTACAAAACAACAATGTTTATGCGGTAGACGCCAATTCTTATTTTAGCAAGCCAGGTCCAAGAACAGTTACAGGCATAGAAATCTTGGCAAAAATTATACATTCAGAAACGTTTGAAGATCTTAAAGTTCCAGATAATTCTTTTTCGCAAATAAATTTTTGATTAAATGACTGTTACCCAATGCCCCACCACATGTCACTAGATTAATTTTTTACCAACATGAATACACTCATCTGTAATGCAGCAGTTTAGTTTGGAATATTTACGATGCGTTAACTGTAATTCTAGATTGGAGCTAGAGGTGTTTGAAAAATCAAACGAAATTAAGGAAGGCATTATCTCATGTTTAAGCTGCAACAATAGGTATCCAATAATCTCAAAAATACCAATACTATGGTCTGATTTTACCTCATATCTGTCTAACAGGGCACAGTTAGGAGGATATTTAATGAATCAAGCCAAGAACCCAACACTAAAATCCTTTGTAAAGAATTCGCTTAAAAAAATCAATAGGCAA
>JBQTIK010000027.1:0-3361 GCA_052388195.1 Nitrososphaerota archaeon
GGAGCAAATGGAATTATAACTGGCGGATATCTTACTATTGGTGGTAACACGCCACAAGAAGACTTTCAGATGATCTCAAAAATAGGTCTTGAAGCATAAATTTGATTTTGTAACTGTCAACCTTGAAAAAATAAAATCAAGGAACCTTTACAGAAAATTACAAGACAATAAAATAAATGGTTCGTATATCATATTCAAAAAAAAAAAACTGATCAATCTTTGTTCAAATGACTATCTTGGGCTTCACATAAATCAAATTTCAAAAAAACAGATGCAGTCAAGCTCAAGACTTGTTGCAGGAAATGATCTTTCCTTTAGAGTTTTAGAAGAAAAGCTGGCAAGACACAAATCACAAGAGACTGCATTGATATTTCCTACCGGCTATATGGCAAACTTGGGCTCTATAGCCTCACTTGCTCATCAAGGCGATCTGATTCTTAGTGATGAGCTAAACCATGCAAGCATAATCGAGGCGTGTAGGCTCTCAGGTGCAAAGATCGCTGTCTACAGGCACAACAATATGGAAGACCTTGAGAGGAAGCTCAAACAGCAAGCAAACCACAGATTCATAGTCACAGAAGGCATCTTTAGCATGGATGGGGATTTCTCAAATCTCAAGGAGATCTCAGACATTGCAACCAGAAAAGGGGCAATACTTATCCTCGATGATGCGCATGGCGACTTTGTAGCAGGTAAAGATGGCAAGGGAACTGCTGAACACTTTGGAGTTTCAAAAAAAATCGATGCATATGTAAGCAGCCTAAGCAAAGGGCTTGGTGCGTTTGGAGGCTATGTTGCGTCCAAAAAAGATGTAATTGAACTTATGATAAATACCTCAAGGCCTTTTATCTACACATCAGCTCTACCAAGCTTCATTGTTGAATTTGCATTGAAAAGATTTCTTTCTAAAAGAGAAAAACAGAGAAAAAAACTATGGAAAAATGTCAAATTGTTAAACCATGGCTTGGAATCTCTTGGATATGAGATCAATTCGTCAAGCCAGATAATTCCGATCATAATAGGAAATGAAAAAACAGCAATGCGGTTTGGAAGATATCTTTTTGAAAAAGGAATATTTGCACAGCCAATAAGATATCCTACTGTTCCACTTGGTAGCGCAAGAATAAGAATTTCAGTCACTGCTTGGTTATCAAAAGATCATATTGACAAGTCTATTAGTGCGTTTGAATCTGCGGGCAAAAAATTTGGTATTTTGTAGATAATAACGAAGTTAGGCGATCTGCAAAAAGATAGAGAAGACTAGCCGATGCGAAAAAGGAAATTGGCATAGATTGCGCCTGCCAGAAGACCACCCAATATTATCCCAATTATTATGAATCTTTTGTTCACATGATGCCGTCAATACAAGGAGGATAAAAATTGATCTGGTCACGATCTGGAACAGATTTGGAACAACCTATTAATAAAAAAATGCCATATTCATGCCGATGCAAGAAGTTACTATTGCCATAGCAGCCATAGCAGGCTTGGGTTCATTCCTAGCACCGTGTATTTTACCCATGATACCTGCCTTTTTAGCCTATATCTCTGGGACCACGATATCCGAACTTCAGCGAAATAATGGAACTATCAACCTAGTTTCAAATAGGCTCAACATTGTACTAAATACGGTCTTCTTTGTTCTTGGATTTTCAGTAGTATTTTCTATTTTTGGCGTAATTTTAAACAGTGTACTATCTAGCTCAGCAACAAATCTGATTTCTGGATTTAATCAGATAGGTGGAATTATCATAATTGGCTTTGGTGGATTTATGTTACTATCTACTAAATTCAAAAATCTTAATGTTGAAAAAAGATTTTTCCCAAATCGCACCAAAGCTAGCTATCCACTTTCGTTTCTTTTTGGATTAGCCTTTGCAGCGGGTTGGACACCATGCATTGGACCAATTTTGGGAAGCATTCTCACTTTAGCTGCAACATCACCAGGACAATCATTTACTTTGCTTCTTACCTATTCGTTAGGACTTGGAATTCCATTTATTTTAATGGGAATTTTCTTTTCAAGGTTTACAAGAATAATCAAATCGTTAAGCAAACATTTGAAATACTATTCTATAATCATGGGTTCTTTTATCATATTGCTAGGAGTTTTAGTATACACAAACCAGCTTGCAGCTATTGCAAGCTTTCCGTTTTTGAATGATCTGTTATTACTAGGATGAGAAAATGAAGTCTGAAATAAAAACTGCAATTATTATGGCAATAGTTCTAGTGGCAGGTATTGGAGGAGCAAGTGCCTACTTTTCCTCTCTAGAAGAATCCAAGATGGCAGATACACAAAATCAACCGGATAGTGCCCAAAAGCAAGCAGCTAATAACATGCCAACCGTCTCAACCATTGATAAAAGCGGGTTCAAAAAGGCACCAGACTTGGTTGGAATAGCAGGTTACATCAATACTGGGCCAGAAGAGCTCAAAGCAGCCATGAAGGACAAGGTCGTCCTTTATGACATATGGACCTATAGTTGCATAAACTGCATCAGGACTTTACCTTACATTAATGCATGGAACGAGAAATATGCAGACAGGGGACTACTTATCATCGGTGTACATTCTCCAGAGTTTGAGTTTGAAAAGGACATCAATAATGTAAGAACTGCCGTGGAAAATTATGGAATCAAATATCCGGTTGTTCTTGATAACGATATGAAAACTTGGAAAGCATTTGAAAACAGATATTGGCCAAGAAAATACATTGCAGACTCTGAAGGATACATAAGATATGATCACATAGGAGAAGGTGGATATGCAGAAACTGAAAAAATAATACAACAACTTTTGGAAGAGCGAAACCAGCTTCTTGGATTAAATGTTGCTGCAGCTCAACCACTTGTTGATTTGGAAGAACACAAATTTTCATCATCACAAACTCCAGAGCTTTACTTTGGATACAGGTTTGCATTTGGAAGAAACCAACTTGGAAATTCTGAAGGTTTTAAACCAGATCAGATAGTGACTTATTCAATTCCTAACAAATTGCAAGAAGATTATTTCTATGTTGAGGGCCAGTGGCAAAACTTTGAAGACAGAATGAAACTTGTTTCAGAAAATGGAAAGATCGTACTTCTATACTTTGCAAAATCAGTTAACATCGTAGCTGCAGGTCAATCAGAATTACAGATCCTACTTGATGGCAATCCAATAAAATCAGAATATTCCGGAATTGATGTGAATGACGGAGTGGTTCGTGTATCTGATGAAAGACTATACAACATCATTTCAACTAACCAAGCTGCGTCACATACGCTTACTATTATGGCAAAACCCGGTTTTGAAATCTACACGTTTACCTTTGGTTGAACATATTTCAATAACAATATTTCAAAATTCGAATTTAGAA
>JBQTIK010000028.1:0-15936 GCA_052388195.1 Nitrososphaerota archaeon
TTTTAGATCATAACGCACCATGGTCATGACAGCCACGTTTTAATAATGGTCACCAACCGACTCTGGGCTTAGCAAACCAACTTTTTCTTTCCAACCCCTGCGAGGTGTTTTTTTTAGATTAGCAACAGTATTAAAAAAATCAAGTAACATTAGAACTACCTTTTATTGCCTTCAAGAAGTCCAGCTTTGCCATGTATCCGATCAATGTGTTTTGAGAGCTCTTTTTATCAGCAAACTTTGATTGACAATATAGGCATGGCAGCTCTGACATGCTCTAATCGACTATATACACCATTATTAAATAATTCGAACAAGATAAAAATGCCAAAACTGTCAAATTCACTATTGGTAAAAATTTATACAAAGACAGGCGATGATGGTTCTACTGGACTTATCGGCAACAAGCGTGTATCAAAATCCAACCCCAGAATTACAGCATATGGCACTGTTGATGAGACAAATTCGGCAATAGGAATCGTCCTTTCATTAAATTTAGACAAAGACATTCGTGATTTGTTAGTTAAAATTCAAAATGATCTTTTTGTTTTGGGTGCAGATCTTGCCAACCCTGACTTGAAAAACGCTCCAAACAGAATTACCCAGAATATGGTGCATTTTCTTGAAGAACACATAGACAGACTGGAAAAAGAGCTATCGCTAATAACATATTTTATCCTGCCCGGAGGTGATCCAGTTGCGTCGCAAGTGCATCTGACACGTGCAATCTCAAGGCGAGCAGAGACTAACATAGTATCACTGTCTGAAAAAGAACAGATAAACAAAACATGCCAGATTTACATAAACCGACTTTCAGATCTGCTTTTTGTAATAGCTCGTGTGATCAACAAAAGAAAAATGATCAATGACACTGCTTGGCAAAAGTAGAACAGACACACTTTAATTCCCCCCAAATTGGATATTTCGATGTGCCACCGTAGCTCAGCCCGGGAGAGCACTCGGCTGAAGACCGAGCTGTCGCGCGTTCAAGTCCCGCCGGTGGCACTACATTTTGTTTTAAATAATGGACGAAAGAACAGAATCTAGGCATAAATTCTAAGACAAGTTTAATAACATGGCACACAATTCTGAAAAAAGTCGTCATAATGAAAAAGAGCAAGAAAAAAGACAAGAAGGCAAAGGCCATTGGTGAAAAAAAGTCAAAGAAAAAAGCTGGAGCAAAGGCTAAACAAAAATCAAAACTAAAACAGGATTTAGTATCAGGAGATGATTCTGGAATTATGGTTATAGAAGATGATTCAAACATGGATAAAGAAGCAGAGCTTGAAGCAAGAAGAGCATATCTTGAGGAAGCGCGTTCCCAAGAGGCTGAAGACTAAATTAATTGCTAAATCTTTACTCCATAAAATATTATTGAATGATGCACAAAACATCCTTGGCATTATCTGTTGGTTGATTTTTTAAAAACTGATGATAAACACTTATCCATACGTGATTGATATTATACGTATGAGGGCGCTTTGTCTAATTACAGTCAAACCAGGAAAAGTTGACAATGTAATGCAAACCCTATCAAAAATAAGAAAAACAGTTCGTGAGGTTATGGTCGTGACAGGCAGAACAGATATTGCAGTTGTCCTTCAGGGAACAATTGGTGAAATAAACAATATTGTTATTGATTTCAAAAAAATAAGAGAAATTGTAACAACTGAAACTCTAATCGAAGTGGAGGTAGATCTTGGATGGTCAAGGCAGTAGTACTCGTAAAATCTCCAAAAAAACTAATCGCAGCAAGATTGCGTATGGTCAAATCAGTGTATGATTCATTTGCGGTAAGTGGGCAATTCGATGCAGTTGCCCTAATAGAAGTTAAATCGCTACATCAGATTAAGGATGTTACAACAGAAATTCAAAACATAAAAGGCGTTGAGAGAACAGAAACAATGGTACAGGTAGTGTAGCAGAAGGATTTTAACACGGGAGCATTAAATTTCGCTGTGAATATAAGACATCTTGGTAGTGTGATAATTGCAGTATCGAATTTAGAAAAATCTGTTAAATTCTATAATGAAATAATAGGCATGCCTATAAAAAATAGAAGAGAAAACTGGGTCGAACTTGCAAAACAAGGAGCTACTGTTATATTACATCCAGCAACACGCCCAATTAACACGGGAACCTCCATTGAGAACGGTATTGTAATTGGTCTTGTAGTAGGTGACATAAAAGACGCTTTACTAGAGCTCAAATCGCAGAATGTAACAGTATACAGAGATATTGTTTCTCAAAAAATAGGGAAAAATGCCATAATTTTGGATCCTGACAAATATATGATATCTTTGTTTGAACCAGCATTACCTGATAGCGCAGAGCAAGCAGCTGGATTCCATGGTTTTGCTCCGCTTTAGATCAATTTTTTAATTTTGTCAATTATTTTCGCTAATGAATCAAGTGTAATCTCTTTATCTATAGAGATGTAGTAAGTACCCTCTTTTTTCTGAAATAAAAGCAAGGTAACCTTGTTGTGTTTAAAAATGGCAAAATCAATATTGCCAATTGCAGAATAATGTGCGCGTCTCATTGATAACAGGGTTGAGATCAGAAAGAATTCATCTCGAATCTGTCCAGATTTCAGTAGTGGGTTTGTACCTTTACTTACCATCCCGGTTATAGTTCTACCATATTCATTTATGAGTCCAACATATCTTATTGACTCTGAAGCTAGGAGGATGCTCTGGCATATTTTTTTATACGCTACTGCATCCTCTTTCCATTTCTGAAATGTTGTTTTTTCCATAATGCAGATATAAGATTAGAGTTAATAAAGTTAGATTTAGTTTTTGTTCTTCTCTAACTCTCGCTTTAGTACTGCGTTTTCTTTTTTTAGTCGCTCGTTCTCTAGTTGTAATGAATTGACGTGATTCATTCTCAAATGTAACGGATGACCAGGACCGAATTGATTTGGTGTCAAGTCAAAAAGGTCTGCAGCGTGTTTTTGAAACATTGTTTGAAAATCATAGAGTCTTGCAAGCATTGTAGCGTTATCACGAATTATATCTTCTTTGAGCTTACCTGTTTTTGATATGCCAAGAGAATGGTTGACCTTGGGTGGAAGCCTTGGAAATGCAAACGAGGAGTTTGTCATATCTGAGTTGAACATGTAATATTCAAGCATTTTCTTTGCATCAAGATTCCACATGCGCATCATTCTTTGTGACCCTTATTTCACTTTTCCGCGTACGACTTTGCGTGTTACATATATGATTATGTCAACCTGAAATCATTTTTTATCAAATCCAGCTGATCGCTGATCCTTATACACGGCTCTGATCTCCTTCAATAAAATGGTAAAAACAGTATCAAAATACTGTATAAAGTGCAAAAAAACTATTGTTACAACAGATTTGTATAAAATTGTAATGTACATTATTGGAGAAGAATTTACAGATCATCATTACGAGCATGTTGAATGTCCCGATAAATTTAGTGTTTAGTCCATATGTGAATAAACTCGATAAATCTTTCCAGTCTCTCTATCGCGATAATTCCATTCATTTCCGCGCCATTCCACTTCTTTGAAAGACTCTTTTAAAGTTGGATGCAGCTTTTCATAAACATCTTCACCAATCAAAATCTGGTTTGGTCTGGCAAGATTTGTAATCTTTGATGCAATGCTCATGCCGGGGCCCAAAATGTCGACATGCGATTTAATCTTGTCATCTCCATATCTTACTATGGTATTTTCTCCAAAATCCATACCTATCTTAACGCTAAGATCTGGATAATCATATTCATGAAGAATTGGGTTTATTCCTTTTTCAATGACTGATATCATTGATTTTGCACAGTTAACCGCATTGTCTGCAGCAACAAGTGGACTATCATGGGTTACAAAATACCCGATCACGGCATCCCCAACATATTTCAAAACATAACCATAATGATTTTTTATCACAAACCCCATCTCTTGAGAAAATGAGCTTATGATTATAGCTACTTTATCAGCTGGAAGTTGTAGGGTCATCTGTGTGGAACCCACCAGATCAACATAAAGTACGATCATGTTTAATCTTGATGAAACATGTTCTCGCAAAAACTTGTCAGATTCGTCTAGCGAATAATCATACTGATGGCCTCTCTTAAGTGCACTCCAGACTCTCTTTTGGACTTCTTTAATCAAGGTATCAGTGTCTAGAATTTCAGATCTACTGGCTCCTGACATCATGTCCACTATGCCGGTTTTTACTGATTCTGGCGCATCATGTGGCGGGCTTTCACTCATAGCATTATATCCTCTTATGGTAACCCATATTCATTCTAGGGGGAAGTTTACTCCACAAACAGGGCATTGGCCACGTTCACCCTTGTATTTCAAGTCAAAATATTGGAGTATTTCCACCTTGCAATTCCAACAGACTATCTTCCTAATTGTAATTCTTGCCATACCACGTATTCTCTTCACAAATTAATTATTTAAAGCACATATCAAATTTATGTAGCAAAACAAAGAAAGAATTATGCAAATCCCTTCAAAGTTATCCGACCCATTTATTAAATCTATGACTGAAAAAAGCGAGGAGGTGCGATCCCTTTTTCAAGAAAAGATCGCCACTGTTACAAAAAGTATTCCAGTTAAGGTCATGCTTGGAGACAGTACGGTGGTCGAACAGAATACCTTTGATCCAAAAAATGTAGAGAGGCTTTACCAGAATGTTCTAAAAAAGATCCCGGATTGGAAAACTCAAGGAATATCGGTTTCAAAGGATAAAG
The DNA here is from genome assembly GCA_052388195.1 of Nitrososphaerota archaeon. Classification (GTDB taxonomy): domain Archaea; phylum Thermoproteota; class Nitrososphaeria; order Nitrososphaerales; family Nitrosopumilaceae; genus JBBDNF01. The sequence continues at coordinate 4,729 of JBQTIK010000028.1, forward strand.
ATTTACGACGAATTTTCATCAAGTTTGAGATAAAGGAGGGAAATTATCTTCTTTCCTGTCATATGTCAGTACAGTATCATGCATTATTATACTACAAAATAGATCACCGTGTTGTAGAAATTCAAAAAGAGCTTGCAGAGATACTTGAAAAAACCAATGCTTTGCAATCTGAAATTGCACCAAAAGGTGAACTAGCAATACAAGAAAAACTAAAAGAAATGGGATATGAAAATGTGGATCAGCAAAAGCTTTTTGAGATCTTTTTCCAAAACGAGTCACTTACTAAGGAAATTGTCCAAAAAGTATATTCTAGTTCAGACGCAAGCTTTGAACAGCTCACAAAAAAACAATCAGATCTCTTCAAGGATCTTGATAACATGCTAATTGAGGTGTATCACACCACCCCAGTAATGATTGATGAGACACGAATGATCGCAGCAGAAGAAGGGTGTTTGTGTAACTTCGATCTGGAGTACATGAAAAATCAAACAAAAGAAGGCAATTTTGATCCAATAAGAATTCCAGCAAAAGTAAAAGATGGTTTGCTAAACAGAATGGACCAAATTATTGATGCAATACAAAATTAAAATTGTTTGTCAAGGGGCCTAAACGGAAACCTGAGGTGAGGATGTCATTATGGAAGGGGAGTTGACATCTAACGACCCCTTGACCCTTAGATTTGTTAGATCGCTTGAGTGGTATTTTAGGCTTTTCCAAAATGATGAAAATCATCGTAACAAAATAACCAGTTTGTACATTTTTTCTGGTCATCTACAGTTTAGTGCTAAAAATATAGACTATTAATCGAATTTAGGATTTGGTAAGAAATCAAATATATTGTAAAGGATCTGAACAAATTTGTTGAATCTATCTTTTGATGATATAGTTACATCACAATCAATTCAAGGAAGTGTAATTCGTCGGACTCCAATGGAAGTTTCTGCAACGTTTAGTCATATGACCGATTCAAAAGTTTATTTAAAATCAGAGTGCCTACAAAAGACTGGCTCGTTTAAAGTTAGAGGAGCATACGCAAAGATCTATTCATTATCAAAAGAAGAAAAGAAAAAAGGCGTCATTGCAGCTTCGGCAGGAAATCATGCACAGGGTGTTGCGTTTGCATCCGCACTTGAAAACATCCCCTGTACAATTGTAATGCCCATAAATGCATCCCCTGCTAAGGTTGCTGCAACAAGAGCCTATGGCGCAAATGTAGTACTTGATGGAATAATCTATGACGAGTCATGGTCAAAAGCATTGGAGATAGCTGACAAAACTGGCGGACAAATAATCCATGCGTTTGATGATCAAAAAGTAATAGCTGCGCAAGGAGTAATCGGATTAGAAATCATGCAGGATTTGCCTGACGTAGATGAGATTTATTTACCAGTTGGTGGTGGAGGACTAGCCGCGGGAGTTTTGCGAGCTGTAAAGACCAAAAAGCCAAACGTCAAAATAATAGGTGTACAGTCAAGTGCTTTTCCGGCAATGAAAAATTCTCTTGACTTTGGCAAACTTCAATCTGTTGAAGGTAGACAAACAATTGCAGACGGCATATCGGTCAAAAGACCAGGCGAATTCACATTTAAGATAATAAATGAATTGATAGATGACATTGTTCTAGTAGACGATTCACAGATAGTCAAAGCGATGTTTCTTCTTATGGAACGAACAAAGATGGTTGTTGAACCGGCTGGTGCAGTAAGCTTAGCATATTTGCTTGACAAAAAGCCAGCAAAAGGAAAGAAAGTTGCCACGATACTTTCAGGAGGAAATGTGGATATGTATCTACTTGGGCAGATAGTTGCAAAAGGTCTGACTGAGATGGGAAGGATGGTAAAGATCTTTGTGTTACTAACAGACAAGCCTGGAGCACTTAAGGAGGTAGTAGACCAGATATCATCACTAAGCGTTAACATTGTTGAAGTTGTACATGATAGATTAAGCTCAACCATCCCAGCAGGAACCGCTGGAGTAACTTTAAGCCTAGAAACAGAAGACCAAAAACATGCTGAAAAGCTGATAAGTTACTTGAAGGAAAGAAATATTCAGTTTAAGATAATGACCTAACCGTTGTAGACATACCTGCGTTCTCCCCTACTTTCTGGCGTATTTTCAACATCTAGAAGTACGAATTCCTTTTTGCTTTCCAGAAAGTTTTCTTTTGGTCCACGTTTATTTTCGTGAATCACTTCGTATTCTTCAAGTGAAAGCTTTACTCTATTTCCAATTTCTGACTCTAGATTCATATCTCTTACAATTTCTTTGTACGTTGGTTGAATTACACCACTAAATACCATTGCACTACTTCCACTTCCATAAGAACCAAACCCAAATCTTTTTCCTTCAAGGTCAGTTCCCTTTTGAAACTCAAATTCTAGAGTACTTCTAAATCCAAGATAAAGTGATGCCGTGTAAAGGTTTCCAATCATTTGAGATGCAATAAGTGAGCTTGCTAGCTTTGAGTCATAAACCTCTTGAAATTCCTCAGTCTTTGTGAATTTTTTCGTAAATTCATGATCCTTTGTCATAAACTCAGAATCTGCTAGAACTGATTCGATTGTTCCACGTGGGTCTTTTGGAACAGGTTCTTCCATACCTATTTTTTCAATTATTTTTTTCCAGCGTGGGAGTTTGCGCCATTCATGTCGTTTAAGATACGCCAAAGCCTTTTTCCCCATATTGCTATATGGCAAATGCATGTTAAGAAAGTCGATATAGTCTAAGATTGTCTCTCCTGATTTTAGTTTTATTAAACCAGTGGAAAGTGCCTTTTCTTTATACAGCATTAAAGCCTTCTTTACTTGAAGCAGGTAAAGCAAATTAGAATACTGACCATGTACGATTGGTGTTTCTTTTCCAAACGGTCTGTAGAAATCATATTCATTTTTGATTGAAGTGGCCGTAACTTTTGGATCAAATTCCAAAAGACGCGGTTTGTCATTAACTAGCATTGCTACAGCACCAGCACCTTGGGTGTACTCACCACTTGAACCAAGGTCATACTTTGCTATGTCTGAAACAACTACTATGGCAGATTTGCCTCCAGATTCGCCTGCTCTTATCCAATTAGAATTGTCATATAGTGCATAAGAGCCACTCACACAAGCAAACTTGCACTCTATGCCGCCACAGTGTTCAAAAGAATCATCGCCGTAAATTTGTTCTAGCATTCCTATTACGTAAGAATTCATTGCCTTTGATTCGTCAAGTGAGGATTCAGTTGCTACATACAACCTTCCTATCTCCTTTGGAGAGAGATTGTTTTTTTGCATTACCTTCAAACAGGCATTTGCAGCCATGCATGCGGGGTCCTGATTTGTATCTACCATAGCCATTTGTGAGATTCCAAGCCCACGCTGAAGCTTGTCTGGATCCATCCCTCTTGCTTTTGCAAAATCTCGCGCATCTACGAATAGTCTTGGGATGTAGATGGCAATATTGTCTATTCCTACGTCCAACAGCTACCACCTTCTAGATTGCAATATAAGCATTTTGGGGTAAATTTGATGCCAACAGATCATAATTTTTATTCACTTTGTGGGATCGCTACGGATAATTATTTTATTTTTCAAGCATTGAGTTAAAAATTTCTTCAAAAACCTCATATGGTTGCGCACCACTTATCTTAGTTATAGAATTTTCAGGACCTATAATAATGAAGCCAGGAGTTCCAGTCAAACCTAGAGTCTGAGCATCAGAATAACTTGCTTTTATAACTGATACATATCTGGCTTCAGTCATGCAGGATTTGAAATCTTCTTCATCTAATCCTAGCTGTTTTGCAAATCCACTAATATTTGAAGGAGAGGCCCATCCGTTGTTTTCACCTGTCCAGTTGTTGTACAAAATGTCATGAAACTCCCAAAACTTTCCCACTTCCTGTGCACAGTGTGCAGCATGTGCTGCATTTATAGAATCCTGACCTATAATTGTAAAATCTTTGAAGATCATCTTTACTTTTCCAGTTTCGACATAATTTTTTACAATATCAGGTTCTGCTGTGTGAAAGAACCGATTACAATAAAAGCACTGATAATCTCCAAATTCAACCAAAGTGATAGGAGCATTATCTAAGCCAAGGACAGGAGATGCGTTTGCTGTAAAAAGAGACATTGCATATACGTCACTTTGATTCTTTTCTGAGTCTTCTATTTGTTGAGATATACCATTGCGATCTTTTCCAGTTTTTGTGACCTGCTTAAAATCCATAAAGTCAGTTCCAAAAACAATCGTCGCACTTAGAACAGAAATTATTGCAATTGCGGCACCAATTACAAGTGAAGGAGCATGAGTATTCAACGGCATCACCAAGTTTTGGTGATATTTAGTTCTTATCATAAGTATCTAAATAAGAGGTATAATAATCAAAAAAATTGTGAAAAGGGTTTTTGTTAATGGATATGGGTCAATAGGTAGTAGAATATCTCAATTTATTGCAGGGGATTCAGATATTGAGGTAATAGGTGTTGGCAAATATTCACCCGATGAAAAAGTCAATGATGCAATTTCAAGAGGATTCAGAGTCTATGTTCCCGAAAATAAGATGGAGCAATTTAAAAATTTCAAGATATCTGGTACCATAGACAAAGCTTTAGAAAAATGTGATTTAGTAATAGATGCGGCGCCAGGCGGACAGGGTTATACCAATAAAAAAACTTTGTATGAACCAAAAAACCTAAGTGCGGTTTTCCAAGGAGGCGAAACCATAATTGGCGACAAGGCGGTTGCAGATCTTATCTTTAACTCTAGAGTCAACTACAAGGATGCATTTGATAAAAAGTATGTGATGCAAGGAAGCTGCAACGTAACTGGCATGGGAAGAATTTTACAACCACTTAAGGAAAAGTATGGTGCTAGAATAAAGCGATTTGATGCAACCTTACTTCGTCGCTGGGCAGATTTGGAAGATTCTAAAATGGAAGTAAAAGATTCCATAGAGTGGACTAGAAAACCACATCACAGTGATGATGTTAAAAGATATATGGGAAAAGATACTCCGTTATACATACGAGTATTCAAGGTACCAACAAGGCAGATGCATGTTCATTTGATGGATGTTAGATTCGTTGATACAGCGCCAAAACCCTCAGAAATTTTAGATCTTTTTAAAGATGAATATGGCGTTGCTATTTTGTATACAGCTAAAGGAACAAAGGACATTCGTGACTTTGCAGAATCTATAAAATTCAGTTTCAAGGATACAAACATGATTCACATACACGCTGATTTATTAGAGGTTCATGACGATGTAGTAAAAATTACCTATTCTGATGATCAAACAGGAATAGTAGTACCTGAAAACCATCTGTTGATGCAGGCAATGCTTTTTAAACGAAACCATGACGAGGCATTCAAACATACTGAAGAACTATTTCACATGGGAGAGAGAAAAAAATTACTAGAGACACACTTTGCTTCACAATAACTGCACATGATTTAAAACTAGGTAATGTAAATTTCTTGATTGATAAGATTTTACATTGAATTATGCAGATAAACGCGGTAAAGCCTATGATGCTACCGCGCTTCTTAGCAAAGGACAACATGCGGCTCGACAATCAGTAATAACACTTGCGGCCATAGGAATAGTTGAGCTTTTAGTATCAATATTTACTGGTAGTATAACTCTGACTGCTGATGGCATAGATTCTTTGGCGGATGCCATGATTTCATTTATTGTATGGTTTGGAATCCTGATGGCGAAAAAACCAAGAAGTACTTTGTTTCATTTTGGTTATCGCAAGGTTGAAGTTTTAGCGGCATTTATTGCAGCAATAATAATCACTATTCTGGGTGCATTTATTGCATATCATGCATTTGAAGCACTCTATGAACCTCGAATCATATCATACCCTGAAATAACTATGATAACACTGATAGCTGCAGGAAGTATATCTCTACATAGAGCTTTTAAAATCAGAAAAGTAGCTTCAGAATCTAATCTAATATCACTAAAGCTTGATGCAAAGAATTCAATTAAAGATGGAACTGCATCATTTGTTGGATTTACTAGTGTGCTTGCTGCTACATATCTTGGTTTTACATTTATGGATGCAATAGGCGGTATGATTATAGCTGGATACATTTTCTTTATGGCATACACAGCTATTAAGGAATCAGCATTAGTACTTGTAGATGCAATTCAGAATCCACAGATGACAGAAAACATAAAAAACATTATTGACAGTAAATTCAAAATAAAAACTGGCGGTATTTTTCTAAGGCCTGTTGGTCACGAGTTTAATGCAGAAATACACATAATTCTTCCCAATGAAACAAGACTTGATGAAACAAGTAAGCTTGTTAATGAGATATCTAATGTAATAAAAAATGATCTTCAGCTAGCCCGTGTAGTTATAGTACCGGAGCCAGAACAGCCTGTAAATTAGCTAATTATGTTCTAGGCGGGTTTGCAAACCTGTTCTGAGGGTTTTTGTGGTAGTCAACTGGAATGCTAGAGTCTTTTTGCCTTCCAGTGAGAATTCCTATTACAACATCATCTTTTTTTATTACTTCCTCCACAATCAATTTTTTGATACCCGCAGGGACTGCACCTGATGCCATCTCACAATCAAACCCATTTAGACCAACCAGTGCCATTCCATCCATCATTTCTTGATCAGAGACTTGTGTGACAACACCATTTGTAAATTCTAATGCTCTTAATCCTTTTAGAATATTAGCTGGTTTTGCAATTTGAATTGCCGTAGCCTTGGTTTTTGGTCTAATTCCATTTCTGTCCATGTGTAAATAGTATTTTTTTATGAGATCCGTGTTTGGTTTACCTTTGTTCCAGCGTAACTTAGTCTCCTCAAATTTTCCATTGTAAAGTGTATACAAAGTATTTGCACCTTCAGAATTTACTACTGCTAAACGGGGAATCTTTTTGATCCACCCCCATTCATATAACTCCATCAAGCTCTTGCCACAACTCGAGGTATTTCCAAGTGCACCGCCTGGATAAACAATCCAGTCTGGTGTATTCCAATCCAGTTGCTCTAATGCTCTAAAAACTATGGTTTTCTGCCCCTCAATTCTAAATGGGTTTACTGAGTTGACAGTATATCCTCCAACTTCACTTGCTTTTTCCAAGGAAGTGGTAAGTGCATCATCAAAATTTCCTTTTATTTCTATTACTTGAGCTCCAAATTGGAAAGCCTGACTTAGTTTACCAGGTGCAATTTCTCCAGCAGGAATATAAACATCGCATTCTATGTTCTCATTTGCAGCATACATTGCTGCCGATGCCGAGGTATTTCCTGTAGATGCACAAATTATTTTTTTTATATTGACAAGCTTTGCGTGTGTAACAGCCGTAGACATGCCATTATCCTTAAACGAACCACTAGGGTTGTATCCTTCTGGTTGAAGCCACAGGTTCTCATGCTCTAATTCGACAAAATCTGCTACCTTTGACATGTGATAAGGCTTTGACAATCTACCTTCTGCACCATCCAACGACACAAGGTATTTTGAGCACTGTTCAACGTTTTCAGTATCTATTTGACAGAAATTTAGTAGCTCTCTGAATCTCCATACACCACTTTCGTTAAAGATGTTACCGGCAGGGTTTCTTCTGTTGTAAAATAGGTCTTTAAGAGTAGGAGACGGTACGGTTTTGTATTTTACATCCAAGAGATGGCCACGATCACACTCTATTCTAATTTCAGAAATTGGATATTCTAAGCCACATGTTGAGTCTATACATTTTTGAAAAGCTGTATGCTGCATCACTTGGAAGGTGTAGTCAGTACTTATTTAAATCTAAATAGGGGTGATGTCGCAATTACAAAGAATAGTTAGAAAAGAGTTACTTTTTTGGGCCAGAACGCATATGAAAATTAATGCAACATTTACATTCTTTTGCAATACAGTCGCTTTCAGAAACATGGCCGCAAATACCACATTCACAATGAGTTTGCATGTATACTAATATCATTTTAGGTGATATAATTTATGGGCAAGTATTTTTCTGATTTATGACTCAATAATTGTTACTTTTTTGATTTTTTTGTTTTAGAACTTTTAGTGGAAGATTTATGCGCTTTCCTATTATCTTCTGTAAATTTACTTTTTGCCTCATCTGTTTCTTTTGCCTTCTCATCCACAACTTTCATTATAGCTTGTATGACCCCATCCAAATCACTATCTGATACCACCGGCTCCACAGCCATAGAGAGTTGGGTAATTGTGTTTGATATTGCAGAGCTTACTTCCTCAAAACTTTCAGGATCTTCATATGCTGCATTATAAAGCGCCTTTAGTCGTCTTGCATCCATCATTAATTGATCAGTCAGGAGTAGTCGAAATTTTTTTCCGTTTACCATAATCTCTTGACTTATCATGTCTGCACTTTCAACCCTACTTTCATAAAGGTTTCTCTATACAAACTACTAATAATAGATCATTTCTGATTAAATTGAATTGGAAAGAAAGGTTGCAAAAGATGCACAAAAATACTTTGTAACAGGGGTGAGCATGATAACTTCAACTGGTCCACTTGGATACAACGTGATGGCAGCTGAATGGACCATGCAGATTTCATATGACCCATTACTTATAGCCGTCTTTATTCATCAGAGTGCAGCCACATTCAAAAACATCAAAAAAACAAAAGAATTTGCTGTGAATGTTGCAACGGATGAACAAACATCGCTTGTCAATATCGCTGGAGGGTATTCTAGGACTGAAATTGATAAGCTAAAAGTTAGAAACCATTTCAAGCTTTTGAAATCTAGATACATAAAAGCTCCAACGATTGCTGGTTGCATTATAAATGCAGAATGCAAGTTAGTTACAATGAAAAGGTTAGGTGATCATACCATGATGGTAGGCAAAGTTATTTCTATCAAATATAATAAAACAAAAAAACCATTGGTATATCACATAGGCAAATACCATGGAATTGGTTCTGTGATAGAACCGTTTAGACAAGTTATCAACGTGAACAAAATGACGTTTAAGTGGTTTTTTGCTCAGGCAGAAGGTAAATTTGTGTTAAAGTGCGTTGGGGCGCTAGTCAAATCTGGCAAGAAAATTCTGATATCTAGTTATACAAGAAATGGAAGTTCATATTCTACTATTCCATATGTTGTTCCAAAAAGAGGCTCTAATCATACGAAAGTGTTGCAAACGCATTTAAAAAATGCAGGATTAAGAGTTACTTTAGTGCATACCCCAATCATAAAAAGACTTGTTTTACAAAACAAAAAGAAGATTCAAAGAATTAACTTTGTTTTATTTGAAGTCAAACTAAAATCGCAATTGCTAAATCAAAATGAGTGGAAATCTGTAAGTTCAGATCCCTTACTTTGTGAAATTGCTACTTAGATCACTATGTAATCTAATGCAATAGCATCGCTAATCAAAAGATAATGTCTTGAGCTTAAGATGTATCCATTTTTTATATCTGAAGTTTGAACCCATCTGTTTGTTGAACTATAATGTCTTTTTTCTTTCATCTCTTTTTCAATCTCCTTTAGATCAAATTCTGCTTCCTCAACTTGTTGAGTTTTGAGGTGTTTGATAGTAACAAGAATTTTTTTAACTTTCACTCTAACTCCAAATTTCCAGTTATGATCAGAAACGTCATCTTCAACCTCAAGTAATTTTATCTTAATTTCTTTTGTTCCAGCTACATCATGACTTACAAGACTTCGTTCGTCAATAAAATTTTCAAAACTCATCATAATAAATCAGATGTAGTCATTAAATAAGGATTCGATGTTTTATAGTATCTGATGTTTTGACTTGAAAGGCATTTCATAGCTTTCAAGCTCAAGTTTTTGTCTCTTACCATTAACTAATGCATAGGTTTGTCCGTCGTAAGTGCATACGCAGTCAGATATCTCGTTTGATTCGTCCCATGCCTTGTAAAACTCTCGCAGCTGTCTTGGTTCGTATTTGCCATTGCCTATTCTCTTTTTTGATAGAAATTTGAAGGCAAGTATCATCTTTCTTGTCTTGTATAACTCAAATGTGTTTATCCACTTCAGGCAACGAATTATCTGGTCTGAAGGAACATGAAGTGTTGTCCCAGTACCCGATTTTGCTTCAATTGTAAAAATGGTATTTGCATTTGTGCTTACAGCTAGAATGTCAGGTAATTCTACACTAGGAGAGCCGAGTCTAAATGCCTTCCAACCATCTAATGCATTAAATCGTTTTACCAGCGTATCTTCCCAATTGTAGCCACGCTGCCTTCTGGTTCGAGCAATCCTCTTGTTAGTATTAATAGAAAGTCGTTCATCTTGATTTTTTGTTTTAGATTTTATCAATTTTGGTATGTTGTTTACTGGCTTGACTATTACTACATTTTTAAGATTAATATCCCTTTTAATAGGCATAGCATACCTCAATTCCCATCATATAGAATTCTAGGTAATTGTATTAACACCAGCTAAAACCAAAATGTAACAATATAGTGAATTCTAGGCAATATAGCTTTTATGAAGATCTATTTCAACTGAAAAACAAACCTTTCTGTCCCATCATAATCACATTTTGTAAGTATCATCTCTTGCCCAATTGAAATCTCTTTAGACTTTGTTTCTAGTGATCCCATAACTCTAATTGCACCTTCAAATTCTGCTATACAAAATATGACACCATCTTTTTTTGAAAACTCTACAAGCGTTGCTATCGTAGATACTTGTCTCCATCGTACTTTGGTAAAACAATTGCTACAAAAATCGCTTGGAGGCCATACAAGCTTATCGCATTTTATACATTCACTACAAACAAATTTGCCATTTTTTAGCTCATTCTCAAATGTGGTCATGATTGTAATATTAGTACAGTGGATGAAGTTGCTGCAGCCGACATATTTTGAACCAGACCTACTTTTGCACTTTGCACCTGCCTTTTTCCAGATCTTCCCTGAATCTGTTGACCAATCTCTGCGATCTGAGCTATTCCAGTGGCGCCAAGCGGATGCCCAGCGCCTATAAGACCACCTCTAGGGTTTATTTTCCTGTCTTGCGTTTCATAGGAATTTCTAACATGACGACTCCCTTCACCTTTTTTGGCAAACCCAAGGTCTTCTAATTCTATTATTTCACATATGGTAAATGCATCGTGTATTTCGGCAACATCAACATCGCTTGCTTGAATCTTAGACATTTTGTATGCGTCTGTCGCTGCATGTATTGTTGATTTCATAGTAGTAAGCTCAGTATTTTTTGTAAACCCTGCTGAGATAGTTTT
>JBQTIK010000029.1:0-2751 GCA_052388195.1 Nitrososphaerota archaeon
TTTTTATTGTGATTATCTCAAACTCTGTTTCTAGTGATTTTTTTTTCAGCTCAGCTATGACCCAGTTTGTTTGTACAAGGGATAACGCACTTCCACGTGTACCTATGGTATACTTCAACCTTTCACCGCTTTGAGAGATTTGTGGTATGCATCTATGGTCTTTTGTATATCAGGAATGGTGTGTGAGTCTGACAAAAACACGGTCTCAAATTGAGATGGAGCTACAAAGATGCCATATTTTAAAAGTGACTTGAATAATTTCTTGAATTTTTTTGCATCAGTTCTTTTTGCTGATCTATAATCAGTTACTGGTTTGTCCGTGAAAAAGATCTGAAACATTGAGCTGATAAAATTAATCTGGTGTGGAATCTTTAGATCCTTTGCCAAATCTCCTATGGCTCTGGCAAGTATGGCACAGCATACCTCAAGCTTTGGATATATCCTGTTTTTGTACCTGTTTAGGGTTTTGACAGACGCGATTGCGGCTGCAACTGATATTGGATTTCCAGCAAAGGTGCTTGCCTGGTATACCTTGCCTTGTGGCGAGAGCATGTCCATGATTTCTGCTTTTCCTCCTATTGCAGCAATAACAAAGCCGTTTCCAAGTGCCTTTCCAAGTGTGGTTATATCTGGAGTTATGGAATAATATTGTTGTGCTCCACCGGTTGACATTCTATATCCTGTGATTACTTCATCAAATATCAATGGTGCATCATGGTCTCTTGTTATTTTTCTGATCTCGTAAAGAAACTTTTTTTGTGGCAGTATGAGACCCATGTTTGCCAAGACCGGTTCTACTATTATTCCAGCAACATCTTTTTGCTTTTGTAGTATATCATCTAATTCTTGTGAATTGTTATACTGTACCACAAGTGTGTTTTTAGAAACTTCAGCTAATCCTCCTTCTGAAAATGCCATTCCCTGATGTGCAGCTCCAGAGCCTGCTTTTACTAATACATAATCGTGTGCGCCATGATAACATCCTTCAAATTTTATAATTTTTTTCTTTTTTGTAAATCCTCTTGCAAGTCTTATTGCTGTCATGGTAGCTTCGCTTCCCGTATTTACCAACCGTACTTTTTCCATGGATTGATAATTTTTATTGATTAATTCTGCTAGCTCGACTTCAAGCTCGGTTGGTGCACAGTATAGTGTGCCTTTTTTTAGCTGTGATGATACGCTGGAAATAATTTCTTTTCTTTGATGTCCCAAAAGCAATGCGCCATAGCCATTGCAAAAATCAAGATACCGGTTTCCTTCTACGTCCCAGATCAAGCTGCCTTGTGCTTTTTTTACAAAGAAAGGATATGGATCATAACGTCTGATGGGACTGTTTATCCCTGATGGTATAACCTTCTTTGCTCGCAAAAATAGTTTCTTAGAACTTGGCACAGATCAAAGTAATCTGGTTATTATTATAATCTATATGAAAACCGTCGAGTTATACGGCCTTTTTGAACCTAAATGTGTCCAAAATATTTGGAATAGGCAGCAAAAACGTACCTTCAATGAGCTAGATTTTAAAGAAATGTTGCATAATAAGTATAAATTAAAAATACTGCAACATTCTGGATTTTTACTTATTAGTACAGCCTTTTTGTGTTAGACTTTAAAAGGAATGATAGCAAAACATGACATGATTTAAAAACTATTATTCGTAGTTGTCTAACATTTTCAGGCAATAATTACAAACTGGATAACCGTTGTCCTCAAAATCTGCTTTACACCTTTTGCATATTTTCTTTAATTTTTCCAACAACATACATCCCAAGTACAGTTTGGACAATCTCTAGGGAACCTGCTATTCTTGCATTCCTCATGAAAACATTCACAATCAGCACATTTGATCTGCATGAACAAATTATAGATTGTCTATCTATTATTGACTTTCGATTCCATCCTAATCAGATTTTCATTTTAGCGGCTTAACTCTACTACCTGACGACCATAACGGGACAACGGCATGGTGCATGACCTTAAGAGAGACGCTACCAAGAAGCAATTCCTTAAAAGCACTCATGCCTCGACTTCCCATGATTATCAGATCGTAATTCTGGCTATTTGCAATTTCAATTATAATTTGAGCAGGATCACCTTGTTTTAGCATTATTTCGATTTGGATGTTATTCTTAATGGCTTCCTTTCTGCATTCCTCAAGAATTATCCCTGCTTTTGCTTGGAGTTGCTCTATTAACTCAAAGGTTGTAGCACTATCCCCACCAAGTTCACATGGTACTACATGAACTAGATCCAATTTGGCATTGCATTTGAGTGCTAAAAAGAGGGATTTGGCAAAAGCTTTCTTTGCAGATTCAGAGCCGTCTATTGCAACAAGTATCCTTGAAAATACCATATTACGTTACATGAGCGATATGTTTTATTGGCATTGCAAAGGAGAGCTGGTAACCATCTGGATCTCGCATGTGAAAAAATCTTTCTCCCCACGAAGCATTGGTTGGTTCATTTTCAAAAGAACCCAATTTTGAAATATTATAATCTTTCTTTAGGTACGCATAAAGTTCATCTACGTTAGATGTATGAAAAATTATCCTTCCAAAATCTTTTTTGTTATCTTCATTTCTTAGTTCCAAGTTAAGATACATCTTGCTGCCCTCTCCTATCTCATATGTTGTAAATGAATCAGACGTGCCGCCACATGTTAGTCTGAAGCCAGGTATTGTAGAATAGAATTTACACGATATATCCATATTTTTAACGAACAGTGTAATAGCTGAAATTCTGTGCGCTTTC
>JBQTIK010000030.1:0-14295 GCA_052388195.1 Nitrososphaerota archaeon
GGGATATCCAAGCTCTCTGGGACATGGCAACACGGCTTGCAAACGAGGCCGACGAGGGGAGACTACAGCGCATCTCAAGTGGAAAGATGAACATGGATGATTTTTACTATCAAATTGAAGAAGCGACAAGGGCAGGTGGGCTACGCAACATTCTAGACAGCATGCCAGGTATGTCAGGAATGATAAAAGAAGACCAGCTTGATCAGACAGAAGAACGAATGCAAAAATGGCGATACATAATCCAATCCATGACAAAGCAGGAAAAGGACGATCCAGATCTGTTGAATGCATCAAGAATAAAACGAATTGCAAGGGGCTCTGGTTGGTCAGAACACGACGTAAAGGAACTTTTGAAAGCCTACAAAAATTCTAAAGACATGATGAAGGCGTCAAAGGGAAGACAGATGCAAGGCATGTTAAGAAGAATGGGGCTTAGCTAGTCAGGGAACGCAATTTTTACGTTCTAATTCTACAATCTTATACTTTTTAAAATAGTTCTATGTCTAATAAACAGTGAATAGCTACCAGTGCCGCCAGATTCTAGGCATAAAAAATGATTCTTCATTTAAAGAAATAAAATCCACCTACAGACAACTTGCGTTACAATTTCATCCTGACAAAAATATGTCAGAAAAGGACGGGAAAAAATTCAAGATGATTACAGAGGCCTATCAAATCTTAAGGACAGAACATAAGAGATCAATCAATTCAAAACCACATGATTCAACCAATGCCAGTTCTTGGAAATATGATGATAAAAACTCAAACAATGACTACACCTTTAATTCACGAAAAAAATCTTGGTGGGGTGCAAAACCATCTGACAGACCTCCTGAAGCAGACTGGAGAAGGTATACAAGGAAAACTGAGTCTGCCTACCAAGACTTTTGGAAATATTATGAGAAGACTTTTTGGGAACATTATGAAAAGGCAACTAGAAAAACCACAAAAGTTGACGAATTTGAACAGCCAGAGAAGGAAGAAGATGTGCATGTATCTGTAAATGTGGACAAAAGCCTGTGCATAGGATGTTGTAGCTGTGAGACGATAGCACCAACAGTTTTTGAGGTCGATAAGAGTGCTAGAACAAATCCAAAATCTCACGTAATAAACGAAGCTGGCGCCAAATCTGAACTGATACTTGATGCCGCACAGACCTGTCCTACCAAGGCAATCCATGTAACAGATACAAATTCAAAAAGACAGCTGTTTCCTTGGTAATAGTAAGCAATTACAGTTTGCCATTTTCCTCACTTTAATCATTACGAATAAAACACGCCATTTCCTAGAGTGCAATGAGAAAAATGGGATTAGGTAGTATTGATAAAATCATTTCTGATACAAAAGAAATTCTAAAAGAATACGAACTTTGTGATAACTGTCTTGGTAGACTGTTCGCTACAAAGCTTGGATTATTGTCACACAAAAAACTTGGAAATAAAATCAGAAATATTTTACGAAAAAAAAATCCAAAAAGCTGTTATATTTGCAAAAACCTGATGCCAAAGCTTGACCTGCAGCTTTCTAAAATGCTTGAAATGTCAAAAGACTATGAATTTTCATCGTTTCTTGTTGGTGCAATCCTGCAACCATCGATATTAGACAGGGATGATCAGATACGCTCAAAATTCAAGCTACAAGGAATAAGCAGCATAAAGGCAGGTGTTACTAGAGAAATTGGAAAGAGATTTGGCAGGAAAACTAAAACCAAAGTGAATTATCAAAACCCAGATATTGTCTTTACACTTGATTTTAAAAATGCAGAATGCGAAATAAAACCAAAACCTGTTTTTCTTTCTGGCAGATATACAAAGAATCTTAGAGGCATTTCACAGAAGCAGAGCCCATGCAAAAACTGTAGTGGCAAGGGATGCCATTCATGCTATTTTCATGGGATCGCAGAATTTGATAGCGTAGAGGGCAAAATAGCCAAGTTTCTATATGAACGATTTGTGGCGCAGCAAGCAAAGATCACATGGATTGGAAGCGAGGATGAGACAAGCTTGGTTTTAGGGAAGGGAAGACCATTCTTTGTAAAACTTGTAAACCCACATAAAAGAAAGGCCAAACTAGGGGAAAAAATACAACTTGGCGGCGTTCTTATTCATGACCTTAAGATAATCACAAAGATTCCATCAAACGCTATGAAATTCAGATCCAAGGTGGAAATGGAAGTTCAGACTGAAAACGAGATCAAACCATCGCAGCTAAAAAATCTTCACAAACTAGAAAAACAACCAATTTCAATCTATGAAAACTCTGGCAAAAGAAGCCAAAAAAACATTTACGATATACAGTACAAAAAAAAGTCCAGTAACTGTTTCACACTTTTTATGAAAGCAGACGGTGGAGTGCCACTAAAAAGACTTGCTAACGGTTCGGAGGTAACACCAAGCTTAAGCAGCATACTAGAAAATCCATGTAAGTGCAAACATTTTGATTTTTACGAGATCGCATTCACACATTAAACTTTCAAGTTGAAAACATTTTTGGCATATCTCTGAACTTTAGCCGTACCAACGTTTTTTTATAGTCTGACTCAAGTTGATGCGTTGGATCCGTTACAAAAAGTTCATGAAGCTCACAAAAACGGTCTTCTGCCTGAGAAAATACATACTCTAATTGTAAAAAGATTTCGTATAGCAGTTGAAGGAATTAACAGAATAGAAAAAGCCTCAGGAATCAATTTTCCTGTAGCATATATAACACCATCCATAGTGCGAACTACTCATCATCCGGATTCATTTGATTATGGAATTCTGTTTGCAAGAACTCTACCAGTTGTTTCTGGAAATCATCTTGAGATTGTTATACAAATTACAGCCCCCCTCGTAGCATATGGACTAAAAGGAACAATACATGCAATACTTGCACACGAATTTCTGCATTATTTGGAACTGTGCCGTAAGGTTTCAAAAATGGAGCTAGTGTCTGATGAGCTCTCAAGTAACCTCTTTGAAGGAATTTATTCAGATACTACACGACTTTTTGATCCACGCGCTGTCTTTAATGATAAGACTTTGCTTTTACACATCACAAAAAAATTTCCTGAGGGATTTAGAGACTATAAGCTAGAAGACAAGGTTGTCAAGTTTTGGGTTGAAAAAAACTTGCCAACTACAAACATCACATTGGATACAAACATTGTAAAGGTACCAGCTGAGATTATTGCCAAAACAAAGATAGATCCAAATCTTGTATCAAAACTTGATGAGATGGAAAAAAAAGTTTCAAAGCTTAGAAAGAAAAAATACTATTAATTATTGCAAAAATTCAGTCAGACCACACTTACCACATGTGCGCCTGTTTTTGTGTTCTGACATAAACACTCCCTTGCCACACCTAGAACACTCTTTTTTTATTCTTTCCGTCTTGTCTCCTTTTATCTTGTAAAACTTGTAAACATTAGGACTAGAACCTTTCTTTCCGGCCATCACTTACTCTTTTCCTTTGGTTCAGCTGATTCTTTTTTTGCTGGTTTTTCCTTCTTCTCTTCAGTATCCTTTGCTTCTTTTTTCTCTGGCGTCTTTGCTTCTTTCTTTTCTGCTGGTTTCACTTTTGTTTCCTTCTCAGCAGCTGCCTCTTTTGATTCCCCTTCTGTCTTTTCACCGCCGCCTTTTGCCTTTTCTAATCTTTTGAAAATTGCTGGCTTGAGGTGTGCTCGTGCTAGCTTTTCATCATCATACACATAGAATGTACCAGAAATCATTGGTCGTCCAGTGTCATTTTTTAACATTATTGGAACTACTACCTTTCCATCAAGCTTGTATTGTTTTGATACTATGTCTATGGCTTCTAGCTTTTTCAGCTTACCAGCCAGCCCTTTGAACGTACACGTGATCTCTCTCCTTGAGAGTAGGCTGTTTTTTACATCACGTATAGTTTCTACCATAGACATGTATTCCAAACCACTAAACAGTTCATATAAATCTTAACCGGAGATAGCTAACAAATTTAAGAAATCTAAGCTTTGTTTAAATGTGGACCGTTTTATGATTCACCTGAAGAATTCAGGTTATGTGCCAAAGGATGCAACACAACTTCTTTTGAAAGCTAGGTCGCTTGCATCTGAAATGAATATTACAATAAGAGACATGAGAGTTTCAAGCAGGTATCTTGAGTTTGATGTTTCTATAAAAAAAGAAGAGCTTGGTGATTTGATAAAAAAGCTAGAACCTATTGGCATACTTGATCATGCAAAGCATGTAGTAGACGAAGTGATCGAAAAAGAAGAGGCAATAGAAAAAGGCAGAGATTATTTTAACTATGAAAGATTTTGGGAGTGCCATGAAATCTTTGAGGGAGTGTGGAAGAAATCAGATGGAAAGGAAAAAGACTTGCTCAATGGCATAATCCTCGTTGCAGCAGCTTTGGTTCATTATCAAAAGGACGAAAATGAAACTTGCCTTTCAATTTTTCACCGTGCTCTTGAAAAGATTGGCAATGCTAGTGGCAAATATCACAAAATTGATGTAGACGCATTGCGCAATAAAATTTCTAACATGATCCGTACTGGAGTCATAGGGACTTTTACAATTTGATTAGCTTTATGGCGGTTTTGATTACGTCTGCACCAGCAAGAAGGCCAATTCTGCCCTTTTTTGCTTCTTGTTCCGTAAACCGCGTAGTACCATCTTTTTTGATTGAATCGCCAGAAACCAATACGGGAACAGGATCTGCACTGTGACCCTTGTTTATACATGGAGTAGAATGATCAGCTGACACCACAACGTAAACTTTTGATGTGTCTATATTATTTAGTAGCGTTCCAAAAAATCTCCTGTCGATCTCCTCAATGTTTCTCATCTTTCCTAGTGCATCACCATCATGACCAAACTCGTCAGGTCCTTTGATGTGGACATATACTGCATTCTGGGTTTCCATTGCTTTTGCAGCGACTATGGCCTTTTGTTCATAATCTGTTATGCCGCCTGCATTAAACGTCTTCATCTTCAAAACATTTGAGATCCCAATCTCAACAGGCATGTCAACGATACAAGAAAATTTCATTGCATGCAACTCATTGATGGGTGTAGTTTGAGGATATTTATTACCAGCATCACGCAAAAGTATACTGTTTAGAAGCTTCTTTCCACTTTCTTTTCGGGATTTGTTAATCTCACTTTTTTTCATTATTGCAAGTGATTGTTCTGTGAACTCATTGACAAGAGTAGCGGCAAGCTTTGCACCAGAAGATTCGTTTAGAGGAAGACACCTTTCAATCTTAAGATAATCGCCAACAGCTTTTGCAATTCCCATGCCGTCTACCCTCGCATATGCAGGATCTGTGTTACTTATCTCAGAGGAAAGATGCTCACCATCACATCTTATTCTAACTACAACTCTATGATCTATGGTAGGTGCTACAACTACGGAGGCCTTTGGGTTTGAGAATTTTACTAGCCGTTCTATCTCAAGCGCAATCTTCAACGCATCTTCTTTTTCTATTTTCCGACCGGCTCGTCTGTCTATTATAATGCCTTCACCATTTATGGTAGCAAAGTTTCCTCGTAATGCAAGATCACCATCTCTAAAATCTATGCCTATTCCTATGGCTTCTACGACTCCTCTTCCAACGTAATTAGCATGCTGGAACCTGTATCCAAGCATGTTGAAAACCGCAATGTCAGACTGAGGAGCAATTCCTTCGCCGACAGAAATTACCTGACCAATAGTGCCATTTTTTGCAAGCTTGTCAAGGTTTGGAGTCTTTGCAAACCCAAGAGGAGTATCTCCCTTAAGGTCTGGATGTGGAAGATCGCCGACACCATCCAACAAAACATAGATCATATGAATGTCTGAGTTGTCAGTAATTTTTTATCAGCTCACTTTCGAGTTTGTTGTGGTACACATAAACTTTACAATAATTTTTTTAAATCGATCCCTGAAAAGGTTTTAAATTACTATACTCCGATTGTTAGTGGTATGGGAGATCTGCGTAAGGATTATGTTATTGATAGGTATGTGATCGTTTCTTCCGAAAATCATGTTGCAGTAGATCCAAAAAAATGTCCCTTCTGTCCTGGAAACGAAAGCATGACAAGCCCTTCATCACTTTCTCTTGTGGCAAAAGACGGAATGTTGCAAAGACTGCAGGACAGTGAGGACTACTATGTGGAAGGCTGGTCTGTAAGAGTCTTTGAAAGCAAAAATCCTGTTGTAGCCACCACATCGGAAAACTCTTACAGTGACAGACCACTTTACAGCGAACCTGCATACGGCTATCATTATATTGTTGTAGCATCTGAAAAACACAAAGAGTCGCTTTCCTCAATTGGCATAGAGCAATGGTCAAATGTTCTTGTTGTAATTCAGGATAGGCTACGTTGGCTTTACACTCAACGAGGTGTAACATATGTCTCCATTTACGTCAACTATGGCAAAGATGCAGGTGCCTTTACACCACATCCACACCTTAACATAGTAACATTTTCAACAATTCCACCAGTCATCGAACAGGAAGCAGAGGCTTCGCACAAGATTCTAAACGAGAAGGGTATATGTCCAATGTGCCAGACAGTGAGCACAGAAACTGCAGGGCCAAGGCAGATACTACAGACTGAAGGTTTTCTTGCCTTTTGCCCATGGGCACCATCACACCCCTACGAATTTTGGATATACCCAAAAAAACACATAACAAGCTTCTCAAAGATCACACAAAAGGAGATAAATGATCTTTCTTTGATTTTGCGTTCAACACTTGGTGGACTGGCAGCTACTATGAAGAACCCGTCTTACAACATGGTCTTTCATCTTTCTCCTGAAAAGAAAAACAACAGGCAGATCCACTGGCATGTTGAAGTTTATCCGCAGTCTGATGCTTGGTCAGGACTTGAACGCGGCTTTGGAGTATTTCTAAATAAAGTCACACCAGAAAAAGCCGCAGAGGAACTGGGCGCATCATGCAGAAAAGAGCTAGCTGGCCTTGTTGGTATAGTATAACAAAACACATGTTATTTTTCTAAACACTAACGAAATTAGTAATCACTTGGTTTATTTATCTAAATGAAAAATTTATGGTATGGCAATTGAAAAATGGGTTGCTGCAGCAAGTCTTGGACTCTTTATAATGTTTGTTGCCGAAATTTTAACAGTTTTTAATTATCTGATAAATCCCTCTCAGGAGATTCAACCTGGAGGAAAAATATTACAATACATATCAATTGGTGTAGCTCCTGCAGTGATTCTAGCTGGAACAGCATTTTTGTTGTCACGTAGATATGGCTCAAAATCTATTGCTGCAATGATAATAGCTGGCGGAGCCATACTTTTAGTAGGCATGTACTATGCAAACACTCTGATTTCGCAGATAAGTAAACCATATCTTGTTACGGAGGTCACAATTACACCGCCACTTTTTATGGCAATATCAATACCAGTTATGATAGTAGGCGCACTTTTATTTAGAATAAAACCCAAGCCGAAAAAACAATACTTTTAGAACTAGTGATCAAACCTCATAGAATTTGAGTGACGCTTGAATCCAAGCTTCTCATAAAATGGCATGACCTCATCTGTAGCGTCAAGTATGGTCTTGTAACAACCATTTTTTTTAGCATATTCTAAAAGTGCTTCTACAAGCTTTTGTCCTATGCCGCTGCCCTGATACTCTTTTCGCACTACAACATCCTCAATGTGACCTACAGTTCCACCATTGTGGATGAATTTTGGCTCAATAAAGATGGTCGCCGAACCTATAACCTTTGAATCAAGCACGGCTACGTAGATCTTGTGGTTGGGCATTGATCTCATCTTCCTGAGTAACTCTTTTGCCTTTTTCGGGTCCAAGTCACTTGCTTTTCTGAGTGAATCAAGTGACTCTAAAAAGCCGTTGAAAAGATCCTTTTCTTCCAGCTCACGTATCTTTACATCAGTCATAGCTGAGCATTAAACCTGACCAAGCTTTTCAAGATAGTGCTGATAGGCTTGTTTGTACGAGTTCTTGTCTCCAATATCCATAAAGCCCTTTTTGATTGTAAAACCGCTTACTCTATTTTTGCGAGCAAGGGCTCTTTTTATTACATTATCCATACCAAACGACTTGTTAGGGGGGATGAGTTTGAGGACCCTTGGTTCCATTACATAGCAACCAATATTGATGTGACCCTTTACCTCCGGCTTTTCATTCCATGCTGTTACCCTGTTGTTTTTGTCAGTTTCTATAAATCCATACTGTAGCTTTGTTTTGTATTCAAACAATCCCATTGTGACAAACGATTTTTTTCTTTTGTGGTAATCTATCATGTTTCGTAAATTAAAATCAAAAATCGAATCACCATATACGCACACAAATGTATTATCGATAAACTCTTCAGCTGTCTTTAGCTGTCCTGCCGTTGCAAGTGGCCTGTTTGCTACTGCATATTCTATATTGACTCCAAACCTGTTGCCATCCTCAAAATAATCTTCAATTGTCTTCCTAAGGTAGCTTACACAAAGTACGATTGAATCTATCTTGTTCTTTTTTATCCATCCTATGAGGTGTTCAAGAAGTGGCTTTTCGCCAAGTGGAAGCATTACTTTTGGAAGAAATGTTGTATAAGGTTGAAGCCTTGTACCTAGTCCTCCGGCAAGAATTACGGCCTTCACTAGATTTAGATTAAGATTATGGGTATTTATGTTGAAGGATGGAGAGATTGAGTCAGACAAGCTTGGCAAGCTTGGTGAGAATCTCTTTTGGTTCTTTGCCAAATAACAAAATCATGGGTTCTTTTCCAACGCCGCCTTTATGAAGTATTAAATCAGGTGGCCTCTTTGCATTCTTAATTGCATTTCTTATGCCCCACAATATTGTGTTACCTTCTTTGGTTTTTGTTTTCAATGGTTCCACGGTTCTGTCATAGCTTAATACAGAAAATCTTTTTGCAATTCCTTTTCTAATCAGCTTAGTATCATATTTTACGTTCAACGCTGATCTTATATTCGGAAACTTTTTGGTAATTTCTAGAACTGCAGACGCAACATGCTTTGAACCACCATACTTCAGACTTCCTGCCATGGTGACAGTCTTTCCAGTTTTTACAATTCTGCCTGAAACTCCAAGTACATCACATAAAGATCTAGGATTAGGCTTTGAAAAAACAAAATTTGTCTGGCACTCAGGGATCAACTTGTATACGTTTTTTATATTACTTAAATCTGTAATTGCATTAGCTAATTCCTTTTCTATTTTATCCACATTGACTGCTTTTACTATGGAAACTCCTTTTCCAACTTTTTGTGAATTCTTAATAGATTCCGCTGTAAACTCTTTTGCAAACTTGACCGAGTCGCTAAGAGTTCTTCTTTTAGCAAGACTTACAGCCAGCGACGCTGAAAAACTGCATCCGCCTCCGTGATTTGTGAGTGGTATCCTGTTACCAGAAAATGAATAAAATCTTGTACCTTCAAGAACAAAATCCGTGACAGTCTTTCCATTAAGATGACCACCTTTGATGACCACATTTTTTGCACCCATCTGTTGTATCTGAACAGCTGCATGCCTAACATCATTCCTAGTTCTAATTCTCATACCTGTCAGTCTTTCTGCTTCCAAAACATTTGGAGTTATGACAAAAGCCAGTGGTACAAGCATTCTCTTGAAGTCATGTAATGCCTTAGTTTGCAGTAAAACTCCACCAGTAGTTGATTCAAACACTGGATCCAAAACTATTGGAATCTTTTTTCCTTTGAGTTTGAAATAAATTGCTCGTATTGCAGAAGAGCTGTAAACCATACCAATCTTTATTGCATCAATTTTAAAATCAGACAATACTGATTCAAGCTGGTCTTTTATCATATCCGCAGAAATTTCTTCAACGTTGGAAAACTTCAAAGTGTTTTGACTTGTTATTGCAGTTATAACTGTCAGACCATAAGCCCCAAGGGTAGAGTATGTTTTTAGATCGCCTTGGATACCAGCAGCAGAAGAAGGATCGGAACCAGCTATGGATAGAACGTGCACACAAACATAACCTGAAACTCACGTTTAAATCCAATTGTTATGTAGAAATAGTAATTTGGGAACACAGATGAGCGCAGCGCGTAGAGGCGTTGCAACAGAAGAGATGAAAGCGGTTGCAAGAGATGAAGATGCTACACTAGAGTGGCTTTTGCCAAAGATTGCAAACGGCTCCATAATCATTCCACACAATAACATAAGGCCACAAAAAATCAGAGTAGTAGGTATAGGAAAGGGAATGAAGACAAAGGTAAACGTAAACATTGGTAACTCAACTCTGACCAACAACCTAGAAGAAGAGGTAAAGAAAGCAAAAGTGGCAGTCAAATATCACGCAGATACAATAATGGATCTTAGCGACGGGGGAGATGTGGGGCTTGTGAGAAGAACTCTCTTGGAAGCTGCACCAATAACATTTGGCACGGTTCCTGTTTATGAGGCATATAACTATGGAGTTGAAAAACACAAGAACCCTCTTGATATCACTTCAGACGATTTTCTTAATGCATTTGAGAGAAACATAAAGGACGGTGTAGATTATACTACAATACATTCTGGTATCACAAAAGAGATTGCAAAGAGAATACTTGCGGTAAAAAGACATGCTGGTATTGTAAGCAAGGGTGGAACAATCACTGCGGCATGGATGCTAAAATATGATAAAGAAAATCCATACTTTGAACACTTTGATTATCTGATTGAACTGGCAAGAAACTACGATGTCACTTTTAGCTTGGGTGATGCACTGCGACCAGGATCAATTCTTGACTCACATGATGAACTGCAGGTGCAGGAGATGATCAACATCTCAAGACTTACAAAGCGTGCACACGAAAAGGATGTGCAAGTCATGGTTGAGGGTCCGGGTCATGTACCACTAAACGAGGTTGCAGCAAACGTCAGACTGGCAAAGTCATTGATTGGTGAGGTCCCCTACTATGTTTTGGGTCCATTAGTTACTGATGTGGCATCAGGTCACGATCACATTGCAAGTGCAATAGGGGCTGCGATCTCTGCAAGCGAAGGAGTTGACTTGTTGTGTTATCTTACACCAGCAGAACACTTGGCACTGCCAACTGCAGAAGAAGTAAAGGCAGGACTGATTGCTTACAGAATAGCTGCACATGCAGGCGACTTGGTGAAGCTGCGTGACAAGGCAATAAGATGGGACATGGAGATGACTGAAGCAAGACGCACTCTGAACTGGGAAAAACAGATTGCGCTTTCCATAGACCCAGAAGAGGCAGCTCGTATACATGGAAGGACTGGCCAGATAAACGGAAACACAGTTCCCTGTACAATGTGTGGCGGCGCTTGTGTGTATATTATGCTGCCACAGCAGAGAAATAACACTCCAGAAGAAGTAGAAAAGCTACATCAGACTAGCTAGAACCTTATCAAGACTTGGCACAGTTTGGTAATTTGTGATCTCATGTGCACTTATCCATCTGTATTCTGAATTTTCCCAGTTTAGCTTTATCCTTGATTCTTTTGTAGCAAACAAAAAAGGAAAGACTGCCCACCCATGATTAGAATATTTTTCAGATATCACCTCTAACTCCTTTGCCGTTTTTAAAAGTGTAATCTGCCTTTCACTTATTCCAGTCTCCTCAAATATCTCTGTTTTTGCTCTGTGAAGTGGATCTTCGTTTTCTTCTATGACTCCACTTACTCCGCCCCACAAACCTTTCATGCTCTTTACCCTACCACTTCGCTTTAAGATAAGAAACTTCTTTTCATTTAAAAGAAATGATGTCACTATTTTTGTAAAGTGCAAACTACTTTTCAATAGCATTTATCATGGTAATTAATTTCTTGTAAGAGTCTTCAAGATCAACGTCTTTTGAAAGTCTCTCCTTAGTAGAAGTGATATATTTTATAATCTCCTCGGTTTTGTTCTCTTGAATTAAAGTGAGCAGCCTTCCTATATCCTTCCAGAACTCTTCTGCATGTTTTCTTATTTCAGGGTTTGAAATTATGGTTTCTATCAGTTCTGGAGCCTCTGTCATTATACTTGCGGTCAGTATTTTTTGGGCCTTGAAGGTGGTGCCAGCCATCTTTTCAGTAAGAGAAAGCTTTTCATCTTTTGCTAGAATGTTTGCAAGGGCAAGATTGACAAGATGTGTCATACCTAAAATCACTGCAATTTTTTTATCATGCTCTGCGGCATCTATAGTAACAAAGTTTGCCTCACCAAATAGTGATTTAGCTACAGCAAGCTCCTTTTTTGAGTCACGTATTGGAATGGAAATAATATTCTGACCCTTGAGCTTTTTTGTACCCGGTCCAAACATGGGATGTATGCAAATTGGATTTACCTTGTCCGGCATCTTTGATAAGGTAGAGACTGCCTTTGACTTGAGCGATGATATATCTATAAGATAAGAATCTCTTCTCATTTCCTTTGCTATCAATCGTATTATTTCTGGCGTACGTTTTGTGGGGGTGCAAAGTATTACATAATCTGCAGTAAGAACTGCACCAACAAGTGATTTGGCTTTGGTCACAGATTTGTTTAGTATCTCTCTTTCAGCATCATAACCAACTACTTCAAAACCCTTTTCAATAAAATATTTTGAAAACCATTTGCCCATCTGTCCCCCGGCACCAATTATTGCAAACTTTTTTTTCATTTCTGTGCACTCAAAGCTTGATTTAGTATCTGCATTCCCTTCTCTAGAGTCTTTTCTGGCTGGCATGCAGAAATTCTTACAAAGTTTTGATAATTGCCAAACGCCTCGCCAGGTGCTACTGCTACGCCAAAATCAAGAAGTTTGTTTGTAAAATCGGTTGCATCAAAACGATCTTTTCTTACCCTTGCAAAAAGATACATTGCACCATCTGGTTCCACAAAGTCCAGCTGCATGTCTTTTGCCTTTTGTATCACAAGATCTAATCTGTTTCGCATAGTTTTAGTATTATCGCTTGTGTCCGCTTCTAGTGCCTTAAGGGATACATACTGTATTGGTTCGGCGACGTTTGTTATGCAAAGTGCCTGTAGCTTTGCCATCTTGTCTATGATTTCAGGGCTTGAGACAGCATACCCTATCCTAAAACCAGTCATTGCATGCGATTTTGAAAATGACTGTGTTATGATGCTTCTATCATACTCATATGAGAGGACACTTGTCCAGTCCTTGTAGGCATAATCAGAATAGATCTCATCACTTAGAAGGTAGATGTTATTTTTGACTGCAATCTCTACTATCTCGTCTTGTATCTTTTTTGGCAAAATCTTTCCAGTAGGGTTGTTTGGATAGTTTAGCACAATCATTTTTGTGTTTGGGTTTATCATACTTGTAATTTGATCTATTGATGGCTCCCATCTTCCCTCCAATGTGGTTTGAACTGTTCTTACCTTAATTCCCGCGTTAAGTGCATTCTCTCTATATGCAGGCCATGCTGGCTCGATTATTATGACTTCGTCGCTTGGATGTAATAGCGTAGAAATTGCCAAAAAGACTGAAAATCTTGCACCAGGGGAAACCATGATGTTTTCTGTTTTTGTTTTTGTACCATGCCTTTCTGAAGTCTTTTTTGCAAGTGCCGTACGAAATTCTAGCATTCCTTTTGATTCACCATATTTTGTAAAGCCCTTATCATAGACTTGACTGAGTGCCTTTTTGACAACTTTAGGAGGATAAAAATCAGGCTCACCTACTTCCATATGGATAATTTTTTTTCCCTGTTGCTCCAAAGATTTTGCTTTTAAAAATACAGAAAGATGTGTCTGCTTGCCAGAAGACTGGATCTTTATAGATTCATTTAAAAGAAAATTCAAAAGCATTGTGGCAATTCTTTCATCCAACCCTATGTCTTTGCAAAGTGAAATGACCTTTGCTCTAAGCTGGCTTTCACGTTCTTCATTTGTTACACCAAGACCGAGGTTGTTTTTGAGACTACCAATTTGTTTTGCAAGCTCTACTCTCTCTTTGAGTAGTCTTATCATCTCAAGTGTTATCTTGTCTATCTGGTCGCGCAGCTTGTCAATATCAGACATTTTCTATCAAAGTACGGGTAGTATGAAGCCGCTTCTAATGGCATGATCTGCAAGCACTAATGAGACAAGCGAATCCACTACGGGAGGAGCACGAGGTACAACACATGGGTCGTGTCTTCCTGCCACTTGCAACAAAGCTGGCTTTTTTGTCTTGATATCTACAGTATTTTGTTTCTTAGATATGGAAGAAGCAGGCTTGAAGGCCACTCGCAAAACAACTGGCATTCCATTTGATAACCCGCCCAGTATTCCACCTGCATTGTTTGTCTTTGTAACTATCTTTCCATTTTTTATGATATATTCATCATTATTTACTGAACCGGTTGTAGTCGAACCATAGAATCCTGAACCAAAC
>JBQTIK010000031.1:0-5577 GCA_052388195.1 Nitrososphaerota archaeon
TTGTCATGTCACTTTGGTTAGGAATTTTTCTTGGCATTACTGCACTTGTTGTGTTTGTGTCTGGGATCATAATATCAAATCTTATTTTTGGCATAATGATTTCAACAGGATTTATCCAATCCCTAAAATCTTACAAGATCTACAAATATGCAAGCATCGCAAGTGCTGTGACAAGTTTGGTTGTTGGCACCCTTATGTTAACAGGATTTGGTTTCATCCTTCCTGAAATTCCCATAGAGTAAAACCAACAATATAAGCAACAAATGCGTTTTAGGAAATAATGCAAAACGATAGACTCTCTGAATGGTTTGTTCCAAAGTTTGGTTCTAAAAACTTTAGACTTGGAGTTGGGATCTTGTTTTTACCATACACTGGAATGGTGGTATCATTTGCAGCATGGGGCTCTTTTGTAAACAGTTTTTCGTTAGAAAGACTTGCAGCCATTTGTGTTTTGTATTTTCTTGCACTTGGCATATCTGCGCACTGTCTTGACTCACTTGGTAGTAAAACCAAACCGTGGGGAAATTTATCAAAAAGAAATGTCTGGATAGTTTCGTTGCTTTCGTTAGCAGGAGCTTTTACCATTGGTCTATACTATGCATTTTTAGATTCACCACTATTGTTTCCAATAGGAATTGCAGAGTCGTTCTTTCTTTTTGCATACAACCTAGAACTGTTCAAAGGCAAGTTCCACAATAATACAATATTTGTTATCTCATGGGGAATACTACCTGTCCTCGCAGGATCCGCAATTCAAACAAACACCATTCCACTAGAAGCATTTGCCATGTCTGGCATAGCTGGTTTTCTAAGCTACATTCTCATAAAGACATCACGAAGATACAAGGAACTAAAGAATCAGTCTGCAGCTTATTCAGAAATATACAAAAAAGAGATCATTCTAAAACTTGTTAGCATAGGAGTAATTGGTGGAACAATATCTTACTTTTTCTTAAGACACATTTAATTGAAATAATCGTTTTATTATATTCATGGCATTAACTCTGGATCTTTTAGCGAAGACTCTTTTAGATGCACCTATAGGATATGTAGAGCATACACTTGCCGAGATTCTAAAAAAGCCTGTGCATATAGATGTGGTTGAACAGAATTCAACGTCAAGAACAAAGTATGTAAGAAAGGTGGTAATATCGGCGGGTCAGTTTCCAATTGTTAGTGCAGTGGTAAAGTTTGATTCAAAAATTCTTCCAAAATCTGTGATGTCAGATTTATTACAAAAAAAAGAGGGCATAGGCAATATACTTAGAAAAAACAATATTTCAGCACGACGCAATGTGGTTTCAATTAATTTTGATCCCGATGGGAAAAAAATAACGCGAAGCTATGAGATACTATATAATAATTCTGTTTGGTTTCAAATCTCTGAAGAGATAAGATTAGACTTGCTGAGTGCCTGTCAGAATAGCTGACGCACCCAAAGTTAAAGGTTGTATTGTTGTTTGTAGTCCATATCGTTTCATAGTATTTTCATAGTCATCTAACCAGCTTGTTGATCTAATCAATTTTGGAAGATTCGTAAAGACATCTTTCCAGCTTGGTATTAAATTCCCTATCAGCTTCAATAGCATGAAATAAAGATCCCATAATCCTCTAACAAGCCAATTTTTAGGATGGGTAAAATCATGCAGGATTATTTTACCGCCAGCATTGAGATGATTTAGGCACGCATTAATGAGAATGTCTGGATTACAATATTTTGGAATGTATGAGGATGTTATGCAGTCAAATTTACTATTAAGATTTAGTTTTTCTGCATCTTGATTCAAAAAAGTGATCTTATGATAAGGTTTTAGCTTCGTTCTTGCCACATTCAAATAACTTTCTGTCATGTCTACAGCCACTATTTTTGAATCAGGAAAATTTTCAGCGATCTGAAACGTCAGTATTCCTGTTCCACAGGCAAGATCAAGTATTGAATTGCAATTTGGGATTTTTTTTAGAATTTCTTTCTTCCAATATTTGTCTTTTCCAAAGGTTGTCAAGTTTACTACTTTGTCATAGGTATATGCTGTTTTATCAAAAAACTGTGGTACTAGATCCTTTGGAGACGCCACTTTCAACAAGATATGATTTGCAAATCCCACCTTAAAGCGATTCTATCAGCAGGTTAATTCAAAAAAGCAGAACAACTGATAAATTGGACAGATCCTAAATGAGTTCATGCTTGCATATGATTATCCATTGTACAGACCACCTTCAGAGGCAAACTCACTCATATTTCAAGTGACTCTTGGATGCTCTTTTAACGTCTGCTCTTTTTGCAACATGTACAGAACAAAAGAGTATGCTGAAAGGCCATGGAATGAGATAAAGATGGAAATTGATCTAGCTGCAAAACATATTCCTGACTCAACAAGAATTTTTTTGGCAGATGGGGATGCGCTAAATCTTTCTACAGAAAGAATGCTTCAGATCCTCGATTATATCTATCAGAAATTCCCTAAGCTAGAACGCGTGTCCTGCTATGCTATGCCAAAGAATTTACTTGAAAAAACCCCTGAAGATTTGAAAAAGCTCTATGATGCAGGTCTTAAAATGTTCTATATTGGAATAGAAAGCGGTTCTGATATAATATTAAAAAAGGTTACAAAAGGAGCCACTGCTCAGGCAATAATCAAAGCCTGCCAAAAGGCAAGGGATACAGGATACGCTCTTTCATGTATGATAATACTAGGTCTTGGAGGAAAGACCTACACAAAAGAACATGCCATTGATACAGCTAGTGTAGTTAGTGCTGTTTCTCCAGAATACCTTGGTGCTCTTACACTATATCTTGAAGATGGAGTTAGAGACGAGTTTATGACAAAATTCAAAGAACCATTTGTTCCGGTAGATGATGTTGATGTCTTAGATGAGCTAGAGATTCTTGTAAGTAAAATAGATTCCAAAAAACCAATTGTTTTTAGATCAAATCATGCATCAAATGCTTACGTAATAGGTGGAACACTTCCAGCTGAAAAGGAAAGGCTGCTGCAACAAATTTCTTCCTTAAAAACTCATCCGGAATTTTGTAGACCAAAAGAGGTCAGAAGATTTTAACTGGATCCACAGCGATTAATTCCAATTGTATTAGTTTTGGTTCCGGTTTATGTATAAATTAAATTGCAAATAGCTAAAAGGAGATTATAATTTTGATAATCATTTGGTAACAATGTATTAAATGAGAAGATTAGATTGCTTTTTCATCTTTGTTCCCTGTTGTGATGTCCACTGCTTCAGATATCGATGAGGCGAATATCTTACCCATCTTCGAGTTTTCACGAACAATTTTTATTACATCATTTTTTTTGTTATCTGGTACAACTACTTGCAAGATGAACCTTACACCAAATTCTGGAGTGAGCGTTTCTGTTTCCTTGGCTGAGTCTATTGTTGGAGCGATGCTTTTTCCCCTGCCCCAACCTGTGATGGCGGTTATACCACCAACCTCAATTCTTTTCAATGCATCGCTTATTGCCTGTACGTCATTTCGAGGGACTACTATATCTATTCTAATCAAGAATTTTACCATCTGATCCTCCCTTAAAAAACATTACCAACTGTTGATGTTACAGAATTGGTTCTTTTCTGATGTTTTGAAGATCTTCTTTTCGTATCGTTACGCTAAATATCATTGTATAATGGAATCTAAAAAAGAACACTATTGAAGTGGGTCCCACAGGTATTCTAACGGACTGTCGGTTCGGATACATCAATGACGGCAAAGCCTAGGGGGGCTGCTAAATCCCTTCCAAATTTTTTATTTTTAGATTTAACTTAGATTGGCACCAAGTAAGAGAATGGTATAGAAAGCTTGATGCCATAACATCAAAGGAGAGTTTATTGGCTTATTTCTTCTAATTTAGCCGTGAATAAACGCATAATGTTTGTTATTGTTTCTATATTCGTCGCAAGTCCACTTATTTCTTCATACGCCCTTGCTCAAGAATTTAGCATTCCAACGTGGATTAAAAACAATGCTGGCTGGTGGGCAGATGGAAAAATTGGTGACTCTGATTTTGTAAGTGGGATCAAGTATCTAATTGAACACAAAATAATGATAATACCTGAAACAAAACAAGTAACAAAATCATCGGAAGAAATACCATCATGGATTAAAAATAATGCGAAATGGTGGGCAGAGGGATCCATCGGAGATTCTGATTTTGTTAATGGTATCCAGTATCTGATTCAGCAAGGAATAATGGTTATAGATGTTGAAGATAATCAATTTGACGTTATTGTAATTGGAGCAGGTATTTCCGGAATTGCTGCAGCTGATTTTTTGGATGAAAAAGGATATGATGTTGTCATACTTGAGGCTCGGGATAGGATTGGCGGAAGGATTTTCACTGACCGCTCATTAAATGGCATACCTCTTGACATGGAAGCGTCTTGGATACATGGTATAGAAGGTAACCCAATTATGGAGCTTGCAAAAAAATATGGCATAGAAACAGTGCCCACAGATTATGAGTCAAGTACTACCTATGATGCTGATGGCAATGAAATTGATGAAAAAAGAGAAAAGGAAATATGGAATCGTTTTTACAGATTTGAAGATATTTTTGACGATGAACTTCTAGATTTGGACGATGATGCTTCGCTACAAGAAGCAGTTGACTATTTCATTAAAAAGGAAAATTTGTCAGGCGAAGCTCTGAATGAATTTCTTTATACAGTAAATGTTTCTATCGAACATGAATATGCAGGCGATGTATCAGATATGTCATATTATGAATTTGATGAGGATCTTGTATTTCCAGGAGAAGACGTTCTTTTTCCAGGGGGATACGATCAAATTATAACAGTATTATCTGATGGATTGGATATACGACTAAACCACGTTGTTACAAAAATAGACTATGGTGGAACCAATGTCAAAGTTAGTACTATCGATGATACTTTCATTGGGAAAATTGCATTGTGTACAGTACCCCTTGGTGTTTTGGAAAAAGGAAGCATCGAATTTTCTCCTCCACTTCCACAAAGAAAACTAACTGCCATAGAAAATCTCGAAATGGGTGTGCTAAACAAGGTCTACTTGCAATTTCCAGAAGTATTTTGGGAAAAAGATACGGAGTTGATTGGATATATTGGAAAAGAGAAAGGTCATTGGGCAGAATTCTATAACATGTATTACTACATAGATGAACCAATACTTCTAGGTTTTAATGCAGCGGAATATGGAAGAGAAGTTGAAAAGTTTTCAGATAAAGAAATCATTGCAGATGTGATGACTGTCCTAAAAACGATATATGGTGATGATATTCCACAACCAACTGGATATTTAATTACAAGATGGGGCTCTGATGAATTTTCAGGAGGTTCGTACTCTTACGTTGGAGTAGATGGAACTGCTAATGATCATGAGATTTTAGCCGAACCTTTAGCTAAGAAATTATTTTTTGCAGGAGAAGCCACAAGTAAAAGTTATGCTGGCACAGTGCATGGGGCCTATCTTTCTGGTATTCGTGAAGCTCACAGAATCTTTCCACTTTTAAGATGAATGTTTTATGCATGTCAGGGCTTGACAAAAATCAGAACGCCAGGTAAGGGGTTCAAACCCACATAGGG
>JBQTIK010000032.1:0-2435 GCA_052388195.1 Nitrososphaerota archaeon
TACTAGCAGCTTGTATATTCCAGAAAGAGCAAATTTATCTGCGGATAAAGAAAGAGAAACAGTTTCAGGCTGATCTTTAATAGTTATTTTTTTGTCAGCACCCTCTACAATGATATCCTTTGGTGTAGCAGTATTTGCAGTAGTCAAAGTAACCATCTCATCAAGTTGTTCTTTTGGAGTTATGGTAAACGATAAGGTACTAGTTTCGCCTTTGATTAAAATAATATCATTTGGTTCAAGATTTACCTCTATTGGCAGTGGTATACTTGAATCAAGGACACCAATGTTATTTTCAACCCATTCTGTAAACCAAATTTTGCCACCACTAATTGTAAAATCAAGCACTTGGGCAACTCCACAACTTTCAAGATTTCCACAGTCAGCCCAGTTGGGATTTTGTGATGGAACCAAATATTCTACAAGCGATTCTTTTGCTGGATCAAAAACTGCCATGCTATTTGCTGTCTGTTCGTTAAACCATAATCTGCCTTTTTCATCAAAGCTATTCCAATATGGTCTGGAGATTGGGGTCTTGATTAATCCAGAAGAATTTCCATAAGTAGATTCTCGCGGAATGGAAGTGATGAATTTTGTGTACTTTTGTGATTGTGGATCAAAGCTGAAAAAGAAGCTGCTTGCAGCGTCAGTAATCCAAATCTTATTTTCTGGACTGGCTGATATTCCATTTGGCGCTAGTATTCCAAGCGGAAGCTTAAAGCCAGTACCGTTACTGGTTTGTGGATCATAGCGTACAAGATTGACTCACTCCTGAAACTTCCAAACTGTATACCAAACCTTTCCAGTATGATCCAGTGTTAATGCTCCTGTAAGAGTATCGGTTGTGGGAGAGTTGACTATAGAATATTTTATTTCTTCTCCAGACTGGGATGGATCAAAAAATGTTATTTTGTTTCCTGTAAAGTCATTTACAAGAATTTGTTGATCATCAATAACAAGTCTCTGTGGAAAGGCATCTCCTCCGGCAGAGGCAGGATATTTGAAACTGGTATAGTTTTTCTCTGAAATAGAAAATTTCCATACTACATCATGAGACTCGTCAGTAAACCAGATATTTTCATCTGGTGTGTAATTGATTCCCCACATCATGGATTGGTCTCCTTTTGGCCACCTCGGGTTTTCATATTCGGTGAAAAGCCTTGAGAAGGGATCAAACTTTGCAAGCTTTCCTGTGTTTGATTCTGCAAACCAAACGTTCCCAGTGGGGTCTGTTGTTATAGCTAGTGGCTGTGCACAGACAGTTGGAACCTTGAATTCTGTTATGTATCTGTTAGATTTTGCGGTTCCTGTTCCGCAATAAGTTGTTCGCTTATCCTCAGGGAAATTATCGGCAGGAGTTCCGGTTGTTGTAGCTGTGTTATCGCTTGTCTTAGGAACATTGCTGTTTAGCGCAATTGCTAGAGTAGAAGTTAGTAGTATTACTCCAAAAAATGCAGCAACTAGAAGTTGTTTTGCCTTTTTCTTCACAAAAGGCAGAGAAGTTTTTCCTTGTTATATATTGTATCTAAAATCCACTTTCACAACGTATTCTTACCAATAAATCAGTACCAAAGGTGCACTATCGGCAAGTACTGTTTCAGAAGCAGTTGAAATAGTTAAGAGAGAAGTAAAAATCAAAGATCATGCATTAGATGAATATGATTTTGATGATGAAATTGAAGTAAAACCTCTAGCAAAACTCTGAATTTTTTATTGCTCTTAAGTATCGATTGAATCTTATTTCAACTTAAGATGTCGTTCTACACACAGCTTACTGAGTTGGATTCACATTCTACAAGCCATCTTGACATTTTTTGACGTATAGTACAAAGATATGCCAAGTGCTATTATTGCAGCTACTTTGAGCTCTAATCCTTGTAAAGGAAATAATGCTAACGCACCACCGAGCCCAAAAATACCTAACAGAGGCGCAGTGCAAACTGGACATCCTGATGCTAATGCTCCAGTAAAAGCACTACAGGCACTGGAGCCAGCACCTTTTCTAAAACCTAAACTTCCAGTCATCTTTTTTCTGTAAATTATAAGAGATGTATTTATCCCTGTCAAGATTGCTATCGCAGATCCTAATGCTACCGTAGTAACTGTAAATGTCATTCCATACATCTTGATGTACTCTGGTAGTGGTGTAAAAGAGAACGTAAGATACCAAAACAATGCTCCTAGCGCTATCGAAATTATAGCACTCGTTGCGGCATAAGCAGGTCTTTTTAGTACGGTGCCAACAGGACTCATCGTGCTCATTTTGTAGCCACTTCCTTTTGTAATGTTGAACTCTGTGTCATACAATTAGAAATAGAAACAAGTATCTTATCAAGCTCTTGAACAAGTTTTTCCTTACTCATATAGCCAACAAGTTCTCCAACATTTCTTCCATCGCAAAATAACTTCATGACTGGGATGCCCAAGATGCCATTTGA
>JBQTIK010000033.1:0-1760 GCA_052388195.1 Nitrososphaerota archaeon
CATACCGCGGTTCCAGTGCATGCATAATCCGCAAAAAATTCAGCTTGATCACTTGTACCATTTATGACAGGTTCTTCTTCAGTGTAGATTGCATACACTATTCCAGCAGTAAGTATTCCCATTACTAAGATTATCCCTATTACAAGAATATTCACATAGCTCTGATCTAAAATTCAGACCTTAAGCATTACGTCAACACAGCATGTTTTTGGCTTCAAAGTGGATCCACAGATAATGAAATATCAGTGGAGAAATATTATAAATTATTGGCAAAAAAATAAGACATCACTCTAGGGAGAAGAGAAAGTACAAAAAAGCTTACAGAAGGCGATATAGAGAAAAATTAATCAATGCAAATGATTAGCGCTCTGATACGGCAGAAAAATAAAAGTGTACTATTATTCGGTAGCTATCCGTACCAATTCGCCAATTTGTTTGCCCTTTCCTTGAGAGAGTGTTGATATTCCGCCAGTCAAACTTTCAGATATAATGCCTTTGCCCGCAAGTACTTTGACAGCCATGAGCGAAGTATTTCCCGCCATGCAAACAAGCAACGACTTGCCATGAGACCCGCCAAGAGCTTTACTTAGCTCTTCAGGAATTTGTTGTGTTGCTAATAGCCGCTCCACATCTCTTGCCTTTTGCACAGAGATCTTGCTTTTATCAACGCCAAGAGATTTTGCAATCAGCTCTATTCCATCCTCTCGTGGAGTATACTGGGTATGAATCCAGATTACTCTGTCATAATCATTAATGTTTGACACAGCTTCCTGCAGGGAAACCTGAGTACGGTTCTGCTTCTTTCCAATCGCTTCCAGATTCTTTTTGTACTTTTGTATTCCGTCAGCAACTATTACGACAAACCTTCCTCCACCGCCAAAGTTTGCCATCTGCATCACTGCGTATAGTGCAAGAGCACTGCTTTCGCCCATGTCATGACCCTTGTCTACAAAAAACTTTAGCAGACGTTTTGCCTGCTCAAAGTCTACTTCATGTTGTCCAGCATATAGCTCAGGCTCGTAAAACTTCAAGCCAGCCGCCTTGCCTTTTGTCCTAATTCCTGCAACATCTTGATCACCAAGTGGAAAAACCACATGCAGCGACTTTTTTCCATGTTTTTCCATCAAGTATCTGCTTAGGCCACCAGACGTGCCGCCTGTACCAAAGGTGCAGACAATTCTATAGTCTGAAAGCGAATTTCCTTTTTCATGTAATTGTTGGTCTATCTCCACTGCGGTAACAGTTCTGTGTACATCGATGTTCAGTTCGTTATCATACTGTTCTGGGCAGAAACAGCCGTAGATCTTTGCAAGAAACTTTGCCAAGTTTATGATGTCTTGGCCAGCTAAAAGCGATTGTACCTCAGAGCTTGCTTTATCAAAAATGATAGGGTCAAACCCAAGCTCAGATAATTGTGAGCGAATATTAGCAGCGGTTGCTTTTGCAGCCAAAAGATTTGGGTTGTCCTTCATTCCTGGAGCGGGGCAGATGTCCATGTCAAGGTTCATGGTATGTATTTTTTCGTTTCTCAACTCCTCAAACACTCCTTCCTGTAGCTTTCTTGAGACAAGGGCAACTACATCTAGTCCAAGTTTAGATAACTGGCCAAGGGCTATCCCAAAGTTGCCTGAGGTAGCTTCGATTGTTGTCTGCCCACTCCTAAGCTTGCCTGTAACAATGGCATCATGGATTATGTGGACTGCAGGCCTTACTTTAATCGAGCCTGCTAGCAAGTTAGAATCGAACTTGCCGAAAACTTG
>JBQTIK010000034.1:0-2735 GCA_052388195.1 Nitrososphaerota archaeon
TCGTTTTCAAGCCTTTTTGCCATGTCCAAGAGAGCTTGTATATCCCCCATGCCAAGCAGTCTTCCAACAAATCTTGTTGGTGAAAACTTTTCAAGGTCGTCTATCCTTTCTCCCGTTCCTATGTACATTATCTGAGCGCCAGTGGCAGCAGCTGCGGCAAGCGCTCCACCACCTTTTGCGCTGCTATCAAGTTTTGTGATTACTATTCCACCAACTGGCACGGTCTTGTGAAATGCTTCAGCTTGGCTGTAACATTGCTGTCCAATAGTACCATCAATGACAAGCAACGCTAGATCTTGTTGTGTAACTTTGCTTATCTGCACCATCTCTTCTAGTAATGCCTTTTCTTCTTTGTGTCTGCCAGCAGTATCGATTAGTATGATGTCAAAATTAGAGTTCTCAAAGTGTTTTAGACCGTTTTTAACAATTTGTGGTGAGTCTTTGTTCTTTTCTTCCCCATAAACTTCGATGTTTGCCTTTTCGCATATTGTTTTAAGTTGTGTAAGTGCACCAGGTCTGTATGTATCTGATCCAATTACTGCAACCCTATATCCTTGTTTTGTAAGAAATTTAGCAAGCTTGGCGGTGATGGTAGTCTTTCCGCTTCCCTGAATTCCAAGCATCAGAACTTTGTTTGTCTTTTCAGCTTGGAATGAAAACTGTTTTTCTGTGCCAAGCAGCCTTGAAAGTTCATCGTATAGAATTTTGACAATGTGGTCTTTTCGTGAAAGTCCTGGTGGAGGGGTTTCATTTAGTGATCTTTGTTCTAGATTTTTTGTTACCTCAAAGACCAGTTTTACATTAACGTCAGACTGTAAAAGTGCCCTTTGGATATCTTTGGCAAGCTCCTTTATGAGAGCCTCATCTATTCCTGACGAATTTACAATCTTTTTTAGGGCTGCACGAAGACCATTTTTTAAAACATCAAGCATTACTGGTCTAAGAAGGCTTCGGTTATTTCAAATCTTCCTCTGTATCCATCCCAGATTTTCTGCGATTTTATTATCCTAATTGGTGATGAGAAAAGTGGGCAATCAAGAACTAGAGTTTCTGCTTCTCCTCCCTCAAAGCTTAGATTAAAGCCATGTTTTTCAGCAAGCTTTTCAAGCTTGTCAATATCTTCTTTTTCGATTTCTTTTCCAAGCCATGATTTATCAAGTCCTGCAGAGGATACACTTGTGATCATAAATCGAAATCTTGATTCCAACAAATTGTTCATGTATTCTTTTTGATTTGTTTTCCATAGTGGTGAGATCATTTTCAAATCTAGTTTTGCACAAATATTTTTAAAAATATTTTTTTGAAACTCGCTTAATATTCCTCCATGCACAAGACCTTCAACATTAAAATTTGTTTGTGCATCAGTAAGAAGTTTTTCTATACCTTGTTTTTCATCGTCCGTAACGTTTGAATTCGCATGGCAAAAAAGATGTGGAATGTTCATTGATTTAGTCTGCAATGTTGTTATCCAGATGTTTGGATGATGAAGTAATTTACTTTCGTCTGATTTTGGAAAAATAGTTACGGCACATTTTATGTTGTGCCCTTCCGATTGTGTTTTATAGATAGCAAAGGTGCTGTCCTTGCCACCAGAAAAGAGTGCTGCTAGATTCAATTTGCTGTTAAAGAGTTTTGCAACAAATTAATTTTTTTCCAGCCTGTGTACCTGCTTAAGGCATTTTTCACATAGTGAAAGGCTGTCTTTTACAGTAATCTCCACGTTTGACGCCAAGCAGACATGGCATAAGCCTTTCATGTGTTACATATGGTCTGACGCGTGTATAATTCTATTCTAGCGCGCTTTTAGGTCCTAGAAAAGCCTGGATGCTTCAATACTCATAATCTTCATCATCATTCAGAAGGCTTTTCTCCTCATCATCAGCATCCGTAGCTAGCTTTTGATTCGGACTATAATAGTTCGATCCATTACCTTCCAGTATTCTACGTCTTGCCCCTGCGCAACCTTATCTTTTATCTCATCTTCAATCTGACTTACATCAAACACCTCAAAGGTCTCAGAGTCCATTACTTGTATTATAGACTCTGTCTTTGAAATAACAGAGCCAACTCTTTTATCAATGAGCGGAACCTGAATTTGCGCACTAACTGGTGATACGTGGGGATATTTTTTCTTGTCAAATATACCTACTGCAACGATTCTTGCCTTTGCTGCACCGTGTTTTCCAGGTTTGCTTGTGTCAAATTCAACTATCTTACATGGTTCAGCGTTTGGGTTGTCAACTGGAAGTAATATGTAAGAGCCAATTTTTAGTGAACCAAGCTCAGCTGGTTTGCTCATGAAAAAACAGAATTTGGCAGAGTATTTAACTTTTCTATTTTAATTTATCAAGAACTGAAAGACTGATAAGATTTGTCATTGTTATTCCTTTTCTGCCAACGTCACGTCTTGTTTTTTCGCAGTACTTGTTGTCACTTTGGTGACTCTTGTCACTTGAGACTTCAAGGACTACCAAGTTTTTGCTGTAAGGAAATGTAAACTTTGGAATCTCGTTTGCAGATAGATCAAGGTGTACAATTCCGGCTCTTCTTACTTTATCACGTCGTGCTATAATTGCAGCAACGTCTTTAATGTCATCATCTGTTTGACCATATTCCAAATAATATACTGAAACAAAATTCAGCTTGCCCTCTACATCTCTTTGGAAAAGCTCCCCATCCATGGTAAAAACAAAGGCGGGCTTGTCCTGCTTGAATTTTTCAATCTCTTTTTTCAT
>JBQTIK010000035.1:0-12654 GCA_052388195.1 Nitrososphaerota archaeon
CTCTTTCCGATTGTGATAAGATCATCTGACGTGAGTGGCAACCTACCTTGCCTGTTACAGCAGTTGTGACAGTCAGGCCAATAGCACTTCCAAAGAATGTAGCTATCTTCTTTTGTCAGATATGGAATGTGAAATATAACATCTTTTACCTTTACTACGAATTCTGAAACGTCATCACGCTGCCCCAAAATGAAATTTCGTATAATTGGGTCAACATCCCATTCCTTTGATAAAAGATCAAGCGATTCCTCGAGTTCTCCACGCATCAACTAATAAATTACAACTAAACTTTTGAATGTTGTTAATGTTAAGAGAGAAGGGCAAGTATGCTTCTGCTACTGAAAACAGAAGATTTGCATGGGAGAAAGTCATGTGGCCTCTAATTTTGGAGTTGAATAGTATCAGCTTTACAATGACACAATATAAGAAGAAACGTGATCAGATATGCAAAGAGATAGACATTCCACCATCAAGAATCGCTGGAGGTTTTGTATCTCTTTTATTGAAAGGAATGCTCTACAAGGAGAATGATCTTTATTCAATTCATTACAGATTGATACCATATATGAGACTCAAAGCTGATTGTGATTATGCAACTGCAGTACGCGAAACTAGTACCAAATAATTATATTCTCAACTAATCAAAGTCGCATCAGTAGCCCGATAGTCTAGTGGCCAAACAATTTTGGGTTAAGGATTCCAGGCTCTGGATCTTATGAGAGGATACCTGGAGACGGCAGTTCGAATCTGCCTCGGGCTACTTTTCTGTTTGTAAAAAATAAACTCCTATCGTGAAGCCATTGCTATTCTTTCAAGCTCATTTTTCTTTTTGACAGAAGGAGCGTTCATGTCATTTCCTGCAGCCAATATTAAGTGCTCTGCAAGATTTTCTTCTATTGCCTTTGGATTTGAAAATGAGGCGTCCCTTACACCTTCTGCAATGAATCTTAATGCAAGATCTACTCTCCGCAATGGGGCCACATCCACTGATACATGATAGACTGTGCCACCATAGACTATTCTCGTGGTGTCTTCGTTTGGGGCAGAGTTTTCAATTGCTCGTACCAAGACCTCAACCGGATTTTTACCTGTTTTTAGGTGTATGATTTCAAGTGCGGCCTTTACTGTCTTAATTGCACGGGTTTTCTTCCCACCCATCCTGCCAGTGTTTTTTGCATATCTTTTTCCAAAGTGTAAAAGCTTGTTTGCAAGCCTTTCAACTATGTTGACTTCAGCCTTGTTGAAGCGCTTTAGCGCAGAACGGCCAAAGGTCAAAGGCATTATGATCTTATTTACTGATATAGCATTTTTTAATCCTAGATCTTTTATTTCAATATTTGATAGATCCCATTTTCTAAAAAGTAGAAGATTTGCTGTTTCTGCCATGTTTATCTCCTTGGTTTCTCTTTCTTTCCATAAACGAGTTCTTTTAGCGATGTTCCATTCACTTTAAACACTTTCCATCTTACACCAGGAATATCTCCCATCGCACCACCCATGGACGCACCCATTCCCTCCACATGCACTTCATCGTGCTCATCTACGAAATTCATTGCACCGTCTTTTGGTAAAAATGCGGTGACAGTTTTTCCATTTTTTATAAGTTGAACACGCACACATTTTCTTACTGCAGAGTTTGGTTGTTTTGCTTCAATACCTACTTTTTCTAAAACAATTCCACGAGCCTGTGGAGCACCACCTAATGGACTTGCTTTTTTGTCAAGACCTAAGTTTCTCCTTTTGTAAGTACCTATAGCCCATCTTTGTTTCTTCCTTTTATCTTTTAGAACTCTACCAGCAAACAGACCAAGTGGTGACTTTGCCATGTATTCACTCCATTATTTGTTGTGGACTTTGTATTAGAACACTAGAAATTTGAAAGTATCTTTTAGCAAGAAGTCTTGCCTTTTCAGCGTTGCGCCCCTCTCGCCCAACTACTATACCTTTCTTTTTTGGATCAACCATAACTATTGCCTGCATAGAACCATCAAGCCTCTTGTTTATTTTTACTTCTGAGACGAGTTTTGGGTTTAACATATTTTTTAGAAACTCTGTGGGGTCTTCTGAATATTCAACAAGCTCAACATTTCTTTTTACTACATTCTGCAAATTTCGGATGGTAGTACCACCCTTTCCAATTGCAAGGCCCATCTTACCCTGATTTACAACAAATATGACTCTGCCAAGTTTCTCGTCTTCAATGCAATCACGTGCTGTTGCGCCAGTAACATTTTGAAATAGTGACATCAGTTTGATTTGATCAGTAGTAAGTTTGATTGTCTCCGTCATGCTTATGCCTGTTTTAAACTCGATGCCTTTGTGGGCTCATTTAAATCTTCATAAAAAATTGTGTGAAAACAAGACATTTATTATTGGTTCTCCTGTTCCGCCTCCTTCAAAATTGATTTGAGATTTGCCTCACTCAAATTTTTCAGCGAAATGGCAGAGATCCTAAACTGTGTGCCACAAAGTCTTCCAAGTGTAACAGACGAACCCTTGAAATTCAAGGTTAGTACTTTTGAATTCTTGGCATTCTCCAATATTTTTTGTAACATATTTTGTGGAACAGATTCCGATAACACTATTAGCTTAGAGTTTTTCATAGAACCAATAACTTCTTTAGCACCAAAAGAGCATTTGTTGTCTTCCATAGAGTCTTTGATCACTTTTTCTAAAAGTTTAGCCATCCTCTACCACCTTCATGTAAAGATCTACAGTTCCTGTTCCAACAGGTATGTTTCCACCAACGATGACATTTTCTGTTACACCTTTTAATCGTTCAACTTCTCCTGTTAATGCAGCTTCTGCAATTGTAGGAACCGTAATTTCAAACGCTGCTCTTGCAAGTACACTGGTCTTTGTACCAGCAATTCCATGTCTGCCAATTTGTTGCATGTATCCTCGTGAACACATCAAATCAGCAACAAGCATAATATACCTGATATCAACTTCAAGACCCTGATCTTCAAGTGTGGAGCTGAGTTCATTTATCAACGCGTTTCGTGCAGCTTCGATTCCAAGTGTATTTGCGATCTCAAAGACGTTGTTTGTGCGTATGTTTTTCTTGTCAATTCCCTCAATTTCCAAAACTTTTGCAATATTAGAACCTGATGTCTGTATAACCCACTCATCACCTTGCTGTACAATGGTAACCCTTTCCACATCAGCCACACCCTTTACTTTTGTTCCAAGAACTTTGTTTCTAAGCGCGAGTATTGTTTGCGCATCAGACTCTTCAGCAAGAGTAAGAGTTATAGAGTTCCCACTTGTTTCAATTTCAAATTTCTTTTTTGAGGATTGTAACGCTTCTTCAACATCAGATGTTGTACATGCTCGTTCCTTTAGCTTGTCAGTATTCAGATTCAGCTTTATCTTTGTAGAATAATCAGTCTCTGTACTAGATATGAGTGCACTAATTTTTGTATGCAAAATTTCGCGGGCAACTTTAATTGCCTTTTCTTTTGACTCTTTGTAGCTTTCCTCAAGATAGATGTCCATTGTTGGTGTTACTGGTTTTTTGCGTGCATCAACAAGTTCAATTAATCTTGGAAGGCCAAGAGTTACGTTTCTTTCTCTGATTCCTGCAAAGTGGAACGTCCTTAGAGTCATCTGAGTTCCAGGCTCGCCTATGGATTGAGCAGTTACTATTCCTACTGCTTGTCCTGGTTCAACTTTAGCCTTTTCATACAATTCTAAGGCCTTCTTGCAAACTTTCTCTACTCCTTCTTTACTCAGTTTTGATTCAAGCAATGCTTCTTGAACTATCTTTACCAATCTTGGATTGAATGTCTTGGTGTATTTTTTTGCGAGTTCAATAATATCGTCCTTTGTTGCCTTTTTACCGGAATCAACAATTGTTTCAGATTCGATCAATCTCTCGATTCTAAAGGCTTCGCCGTGATCGCTTTTTGCGACATCGATGCTATCCTCTCCATACAAGAATTGTATTATATGACCATGTGGATCTCTGACGGTTCCATCATATTCCAGTTTGAGATGCTCAAGTGCGTTGATCAATCTTCGTTGCATGTAACCACTTTGTTGTGTTCTAACTGCAGTATCTACAAGTCCTTCACGACCTCCCATGGCATGGAAAAAGAATTCAAGAGTGGAAAGGCCATCTCGATAATTTGATTTCACAAAACCTCTTGCATCTGGATTTGTATCGTTTTCTTTGAAATGTGGTAAAGCTCTATTATTGTATCCTTTTTGTATTC
The DNA here is from genome assembly GCA_052388195.1 of Nitrososphaerota archaeon. Taxonomy (GTDB): domain Archaea; phylum Thermoproteota; class Nitrososphaeria; order Nitrososphaerales; family Nitrosopumilaceae; genus JBBDNF01. Next base: position 4,218 of record JBQTIK010000035.1, read on the forward strand.
TTCTTCCTCGAATTGATTGCTGACCCAAGGCTCCTGCCATCTGTCCTATGTTTAATGAGGATCCTCGTGCACCGGTTGTTGCCATTATTCTTCCTGAGTTAGTTTCATCAAAGGACTTGTCTGCCATGCTGCCTGCCCTATCCCTTGCTTTTGAGAGCTCATTTACAATGTATGCTTCTAGAGCTTCTTCTGCAGAAAGCCCCCTGCTTAGCTGTAATGTACCTTTCTTTGCCTGAGATATTAGATCGTAAACCTTGTCGTATGTTTCTTGTATTCCACCAAGTATGCTTTCTCTTGTTTTTTGTGATAGCTCGAGATCAGAGTATCCATAGCTGAATCCGTAATGTGTGATAAACTGTTTTAGCATTACCAGAATAGAGTTTAAAAACTTAGTTGCTACGTCATTTCCATAGTCCTTTGTTATTCTGTGCAACACACTGTCTGGTTCTTCTGCGCCTATTGATGACTTGTCTATTACACCACTAATTAGCTGGCCATTTTTAATCACAACATCTTTTGTGGGTCCCTTTGTTCCTTTTGACCACTTTGATGTTATAACGTAGTTGAAATCTTTTGGTAAGAACAGCGAGAAGAGTTGCTTTCCGGTATACAGCCAACCGCTTTTATTTTTAATTGCAGGTTCTGGTAGGATTTCTTCATACCCACCAATCATTGCAAGGTTTGCAAATTCTTGTTTGGTAAGTGTTGTTCCATCCTTTGTCAACAGATATGCCCCCGTAATAAAATCACGTAGTGCTCCAATAATTGGGCCACCGTAACGAGGAGAAATTAATTGGTCTTGAACACGCATCAAAAGAATTGCTTCCGCTCTAGCCTCCTCGCTTTGTGGTACATGCAGATTCATTTCATCGCCATCGAAATCAGCGTTATATGGTGGACATTCTGATGGGTGTAACCTGAAGGTCTTGTTTGGCAAGACCTTTACATAGTGACCCATGATTGACATTTGGTGCAATGAAGGCTGTCTGTTGAACATTACTATATCACCATTTGAAAGATGTCTTTCTATTAGATAGCCAATTTCGATGTTGTTTGCTATTGTTTCTCTGTCTTCTACAAAGTCAAGTCGAATCTTTACCCCATCAGGTCTTACAATATAATTTGCGCCTGGAAACTTGTTTGGACCGTTGATTACAAGCTTCTTTAGTCTTTCAATGTTCCATTCCGTCACAACCTCAGGAATTGTGAGTTTTATTGCAACAGATTCTGGAACCCCAACCTCTGATATGTCAAGGTTTGGATCTGGAGAAATTACAGTTCTGCTGGAAAAATCTACTCTTTTCCCAGAAAGTGAACCCCTAAATCTTCCTTCTTTTCCTTTCAGTCTTTGTGTTAGAGTTTTTAGAGGCCTACCCGATCTGTGGTGAGCTTGTGGAATTCCAGAAACTTCGTTATCAAAGTATGTCGTTGTATGGTATTGCAGTAAATCTACAAGGTCTTGTACGATAAGGGGGGGGGTTCCAGCTTCTTTGCTTTCTTTTAGTCTCTGGTTTACTCTGATTATGTCTACAAGTTTATGGGTTAGGTCATCTTCTGATCTTATGCCAGTTTCCAAAATAATGGATGGTCTTACCGTAACTGGTGGAACAGGAAGAACCTGTAATACAAACCATTCTGGTCTTGCAGTAGCAGGATCGTATCCTAAAAGTTTCAAGTCATCATCAATCATGTGAGAAAATCTTTCTCTTATTGTAATTGGGAGCAACCTATTTTCGCCAAGCTCTGTCTTTTCAATAAAGATGGTTGGCTTTGTAAATATCAGATCGTATTGAGATTTACCGCAATGTGGGCAGGTTTTTTCTTTTTTTGCCTTTTCTATGATTTCGTCAGGAATGTGTTTTATTGATATTACAGTGTATGCAGCTTCTTTGCTTAACACTTTGTGATATGCATCAAGTTCTTCTTGTGAAATTTTTAGTCTGGAACATGACCTGCATGTTGTCAAGAGGAGTTTGTAGATGTTGTCAATAAATGCAATATGTAAAACTGGCTCGGCAAGTTCTATGTGACCAAAATGCCCTGGGCATCTTGCAGCAGTATTACCACATGTTACACATTTTTGTCCTGGTTCTAGTGTGCCAAGTCTTCCGTCCATCAGCCCCCCTTGTACAGACATACCATCTTCATCATAAGTTTCTGGGGCTGTAATCTCTGCAACTGAATATTTTCTGATTTCAGTGGGAGACCAAACTGAAAATCGAATTCCATCTATTACTTTTATTGTTTCAAGTGACATTATACTCTTTCCTTAATCAAAAGTCGTGGAGCAACATCCAAGCTCATCATTTCCTGTAACAAAAGCTTGAAAGCATAAGCGACAGAAATGGATGTTACCTTTGCCTTGTCACCACATACTCTACAGACAAACTTCCTTTGTTTTATATCATAGTACGAGACAAGTCCGCATCTTTCACATATGTAAATGTCAGCCTTGTCTGATTCATCAAGTAGCCTATCCTTTAACATCATTGAAGATCCATATGCAATTAGACAGTCTCTTTCCATCTCTCCAAATCTCAGACCGCCTCCACGTGCACGTCCCTCTGTTGGTTGTTTTGTCAACATTTGTACCTGTCCTCTGGCTCTAGCGTGGATCTTATCAGCTACCATGTGGTGTAGCTTTTGATAATATACAACCCCAATGAAAACTTCTGCTGGGAAGGCCTTTCCTGTTCTACCGTCATACATCATTTCCTTTCCAGAATACTTGAAGCCTGCAGATTCTAACACTCCTTTTATGTCTTCTAATTTTTCTCCCACAAATGCAGAACCATCTATCTTTGTTCCACGCAAAGCTGCAGCTTTGCCAGTTACGGATTCAAGAAACATTCCAACCGTCATTCTGGATGGAAATGCATGAGGGTTAATCAAAACATCTGGAACAATACCATCATAGGTATATGGTAAATCCTCATGGTTTACAAGTAAACCAACAACTCCTTTCTGGCCATGTCTTGAAGCAAATTTATCACCTATCTCAGGAATTCTTACGTCCCTTACTCTTATTTTGTACATTCTACCACCGTCATGCGATTGTGTCATTACTACAGTATCTACAACACCAGTTTCAGATGGTCTTACTCCAATCGATGTATCTCTTCTGTATGGACCTTTTACTTCAAACTCTCTATATTCTTCCATAAATCTTGGAGGGCTTGTTTTACCGATTAAAATGTCTCCGCCCTGAACCATAGATTCTGTTGCAATTACACCATCCTCTTCCAATAATCTGTAAGCTTTGTCTCCACGGAATCCGCGTATATTTCCTTCTGCATTTGGAATCTCAAAGTTGTCGCGCATACCTCCGGGATATTGTTTTGCTTCAGCCTCGTAAATTCTATAAAAGAAAGTTCGTCCCAGCCCTCTTTCTACTGAAGATCTGCTCAAAACTATTGCGTCTTCTATATTGTAACCATCAAAAGGTAACACAGCTACAACACAATTTTGTCCCGCAGGCCTGTCTTCTAGTCCCAAAAGTCCCATGGCCTTAGTTGTTACAATTGGGGTTTGAGGATAAAGCATGAAATGTTGTCGTACGTATGTACTTGCATTCATCAATGGAGTTGAGAACCCTAAGCTTTGCTTTGCCATAGCAGACTCGTATGTGTTTCTTGGTGACTGGTTATGTTCTGGATATGGTATGATTGATGCACCTGCACCCAAAATTGCGGATGGAAATATTTCCATATGTGTGTGTTTTTTGACATTTTCTTCATCCATGGCAATGTAACAGTTTTCTTCTTCATTTGCATCTATTAGTTCAATTACTCCTATATGCAAAAGATCATTCCACGAAAGGAATTTTTTGCTAATCTTGTCTATGAGCTCCTGCGTCAAAAGTGGTTTGTTGTCTTTTATTACGATTAATGGACGTAGAACTCTACCCGCATTACAATTTACATATAACCTCTTGGTTGCTCCTTCGATATTTGACTGGTACAAAAATATACCAATATGTGGATGTATCTTAGAGTTTCGCCTAAGTTCTCGTAATGAATGTGCAAGCTTCTGTCCGTCTTTGTAGTATCCAATGAGTCTTCCATCTACAAAGATTCTTGCTCCTTCTTTTTTGAGTTCATCTTTTGCATCTGAAACATATGTTACACCGAGGTCATAGAGCTTTTCAACTATGTCCTCCGATGGAACATTTACTGATATGATTGCAGAAAGTGCAAGGTTCTTTACTAGTCCACAATTTGATCCCTCCGGGGTTTCGCTTGGACAGATTCTACCAAAATGAGTTGCATGCAAGTCTCTTGCTTCAAAGTTTGGCTGACTTCTGCTAAGTGGAGATTGGATTCTTCTGAGGTGGCTTATGGTTGATAGGTAGTTTGTTCTGTCTAAAAGCTGTGTTACTCCAACTCTACCCCTTCCCCAGTTTCCTGTTGCAATAGCATTGTTAAGCTTGTCAGTTACTATACCTGGTCTTACAGCAGCCGCTACTGCATTAATTCCTCTTTTTTGACCTGACCTTTCAAGTTGGTATTTCATATCTCGCACTAAGTTTCTAAAAGCTGTTCTAAACAGATCTGCAAGCATCTGACCTGCAAACTTTATGACTTTGTTTCCATAATGATCCTTGTCATCTGGAGCAAGCCAACCAAGTTTTAGTTCAATTAATTTACAAGCTGCTTCTCCCAAAAACTGTGCCTTTTCTTTTCTATTGTCAGGATGCTTACCAAGGTGTGGCAATAGTCCCCAGTCAAGTAGAGTCTCTGCTCTCTTAATTTGAAATTCCTCAAGCATTCCAGGTGCTATTCTCTTACTTATGTATACAATAGCATCCTTAGCAGTTGGCACATCACCTGATTTTTCAAATGAGGCCTCAAGCTCATCTTGGATTTCATCAACAAGTGAAACTGCTGCGGCAATTTCTCTGTCAGATTCAAGTCCAAGTGCACGTATCAAAGTAACCACAGGAATATCAACTGGAGACCCTGGAATTTTTGCAACAATCAGCCCATCATTTTTCATGACAAGCTCTAGCTTTGCACGATAACCAACAATAGATGAATACACTTTTGCTTTGAACACTGTATTTCCTCCCACTGTTTCTTTGTCAACTATTATTTTGTTGTAAGAAAGATCCTCAAGTCCAACAATTACTCGCTCTGATCCATTTATGATAAAGTATCCTCCAGGATCATTTGGATCCTCACCATGCTCAATTAGTTTTTGATCAGAAAGGTTGTGCAAAATGCAAGCATTTGATCTAACCATTACTGGTATGTCACCAATATGCACAAATCTAGATTCTAAAATTTTTCCATCCTCTACGACACTTGCTTCAAGCATTACTGGAGATGCGTATGTAACGTTTCGTAGTCTTGCTTCCATTGGAGCTATGTGTGTAATGGAACCATCAAGCTCCATCATTCTTGCTTGTTGTAGTTTTAGCTTGCCAAGCTGAATTTTGTATGGATACTCCGCACTTTCAATTTCTATTTGTCCTACCTCATCAATTATGCTTTGAAGACCACGTTCCAAAAACTCATCATACGAGTTAAGGTGTTGTCGTGCGATTCCTTCTCGTTTTAATATGTCCTGAATAATTGGCCATCGTTTGTTTGAGATATTTGTCATTTATTCTTCCACCACGTAACGGTAGTAAACACTCTCGCCCGCTGTCGCACTTTTTCTTGTTATTTTTATCATATCACCTGGTTTTACTCCCAATCCTTTGATTGCAGGATCAGTTACGTAAATGAGTGGCATTTCGGTCGGCTTGGTGTGAAATTTCTCTAGGACCTCTTCTGCTTCTTTTTTGGTTATTATTTCATGTTTTGGGACATAGATGTGATCTGGAACAAGGATGTGATCTTTTTTAGTCAGCAAATTAATAATCTCCTTAGAATAACATTAGCTGTAAATGCACCATTAATACACAAACCACGACAGTTGCGCCGAGAGGTTAATATATATGTAATCGGTTGATCGCCCTAAAATTTACTGCCTTTTGTCAACATTGTTTTCCGTAACCTTAAATAATCAAAAAACAAGACTCACAAACAAGATGAGTACTCGTTTTAAAGGATTTGCTTTACTTGCAATTCTGGTTACAGCTGTAGGAACTGTTCCAGCTTTTGCACAAAGTCCTTTGGACACGGTACCAATTACTGTCACAACAGATAAGGAATCGTACGCAGACGGAGAAACCATCATCATCTCTGGTGAAACAAGAGATTACATCTCGAATACACAAGTCACCATCACAATTATCAATCCAATTGGTAATCGTGTGGCGCTGGACCAAATAGAAGTTGGAACTGACAAAACATATTCTACTGAGGTTACTGCAGGCGGTAGCTTGTGGAAAGCTGCTGGCACCTACACAATAAAGGTTCAATATGGCAGCGAAAACAGAGCAAATGAAACAACGTTTGAGTTTAGTGGTTCTACAGGCGGACCTTCAGGAAAGACGATCAAGGTACAGGGTACTGACTTTTCTGTCGGGTATGAAATTACAGGAGGTAGAGTCATAGGGATCACAGCTGATGTGGAAGCCAAATCTCTGTTAATAGAGATAGAAACAACAAGTGATGGAATGTTAACCATTACTCTACCAAGAGCATTAATCGATGCAAAGATAACACCTACGGAAGATGACAACTTCTTTGTCCTAGTAGATTTCGAAGAGTCAGACTTTAGTGAGGTAGAAACAACATCTACTGAGAGGACTCTACAAATTCCCTTTACTGATGGAACAACAGAGATAGAGATCATTGGTACCTTCATAGTTCCAGAGTTTGGTCCAATAGCAGCGTTGGTACTTGCAGTTGCAATTATATCCATAATTGCTGTTTCTGCAAAGACTAGGCTGCGACTGATGCCAAAATTCTAGAACTTCGTCAACTTTTTTCATTTTTTAAATACATAAATAGTGTATCATGTTAAACCGCAAATAAGATGAGTACTCATAAAGGATATGCGCTGATCGCTATTCTTGCTGCAGCAGTGACAGGAGCCATTCCAGCCTTCGCGGTAAATGAACTTGCATGTCCTGACTGTCCAGGAGAGCAAAGTGCATATGACAAGCTGGAGGCCTACAAAAGGATCTTCCCAATAGTCATATGGACAGACAAGGCTGTTTATGATCACCAGCAAATGGTTATGGTGAGTGGTCATGTTAGAGATCCTAATCCAGATATGCAGGTTTCCGTTAAGGTAACTGGTTCCACAGGCAATGTCATAAACGCTCAACAAATAACAATTGACAGTAATGGAGACTTTGAGACTGCGTTCACTACTGCAAGTCCATTAATGACACAGAATGGAGTGTATACAATTTCAGCCCAATATGGCGGAGAAAGTAGAGCGACTGAAGTCAAATTTCAGCTTGAGGGAGAATACATGGGCACAGAAATAATACCAGAGTTTGGTCCAATAGCAGCGTTGGTACTTGCAGTTGCAATTATATCCATAATTGCTGTTTCTGCAAAGACTAGGCTGCGACTGATGCCAAAATACTAGAACTTTCAACATTTTTCATTTTTTAAATATATAAATAGTGTTTAATGTTAAACCGCAAATAAGATGAGTACTCATAAAGGATATGCATTGTTAGCTATTCTTGCTGCAGCAGTAGCAACAGGAACCATTCCGGCTTTTGCGGCAAACGAACTGGCATGTCCTAGTTGTGTAGAGGGAGGATATGACAAGCTAGAGGCTTACAAAAAACTCTTGCCAATAGTCATATGGACAGACAAGACGGCATATGATCAACAGTCTACTATTGTAGTAAGTGGTCATGTGAGGAATCCTAATCCCGACACGGATGTCACAATAAAGGTGATTGGTCCTACAGGCAATGTTGTCAAAGTAGAGCAACTAACAGTTGACAGCAATGGCGACTTTGAAACTACCTTTAACACCGCAAGTCCGCTATGGACACAAAGTGGAGTCTATACAATTACAGCTCAGTACGGAGGAGCTAGTAAGACCGATCGTGTCCAAATTGAAGTTTTAGGTGAGACATCTACAACTTGTGATCTAGGTGAACTCGAAGCCAAAGTTGGTAACAGCGGATATTGTATTCCTTACACTGTTAGTGGTGCTACTGTAGTAGGAGGAACTCTCAACACTGGAACCAAGTCATTAATTGTAAAGATCATGACTGAAAGTCAGGGTGAAATAACTTTAGATATCCCAAGATCAGTACTTGATTCAAAATCAGGGGGAAGAGATGATAGCTTCTTTGTTTTAGTTGATGAAGAAGAAACTGATTATGATGAGAACACAACACCAACTACAAGATCTGTAACAATTCAATTCCTAGCAGGGGCTGAGGAAATAGAGATCATTGGTACACAAATAGTCCCAGAGTTTGGTCCAATAGCAGCGTTGGTACTTGCAGTTGCAATTATATCCATAATTGCTGTTTCTGCAAAGACTAGGCTGCGACTGATGCCAAAATACT
>JBQTIK010000036.1:0-5408 GCA_052388195.1 Nitrososphaerota archaeon
GAAAAACAAAAAGAGGATTTTGCAAAAGCCATAACGAAAGCTGCAGTAGAAATTCTCAAGACAAAAGAAAATCATGTAATTGTGGTCTTTGAAGAACACCCAAAAGAGAACTGGTACATGGGCGGAAATCCCCTTTAAACTACATTTTTATTTTAACCTAGTTTACAAAATCCATGACAAAGGTTGCACTTGTGCAATTTAAAGCAGATACAGATAAGCACAAAAACCTAAACAAAATTCTTGATTACATTAACAAAGCTGCACAACGAGGAGCAAAACTGTGTGCGTTTCCAGAATTTATGATGTGTTTTACTCCTTCTACACAATCAGCAAAAGAACTTGCAAGTTTAGCTGAAACAATAAATGGTGAGTTTGTTTCTACAATTTCAAAATGTGCAAGGCAAAACTCGATTCAAGTTGTTGGAACTTTTTATGAAAAAAGTCCAAGAGCTGATAAAGTCTATGATACATCCTTTGTAGTTGATAAAACAGGCAAAGTCATATCAAAATATAGAAAGATTCACCTTTACGATGCACTAGGCACTAAAGAATCCAAAAAACTGTATCCAGGATCTAAAATTACGAAGCCAATTAAAACAACAATAGGAAAAGTGGGGATGATGATCTGTTATGATTTGAGATTTCCTGAGATGTCAAGGACTTTGGCGTCTTCAGGATCAGAATTTCTTATTGTTCCATCAGCGTGGGTAAAAGGTGACATGAAAGAAGAACATTGGATAACAATCAACAGAACACGCGCAATTGAGAATGGTTGTTATGTCTTAGCACCAGATCAGGTTGGCAACATATTCTGTGGTAGAAGCTTGGTTGTTGATCCCTATGGAAAGATACTTTTGGATATGAAAAAGAAAGAAGGAATTGGAATCGTTGATGTATCACTTGATCTAGTAAAACAAATTAGAAAAAAACTCCCACTTTTACAGAACAGAAGGACAGATATCTACACAGACTTTAGAATTTAGTGTTCCTACTTTCACATTTTATGTTAGGACATTGTCTTGTCCATTTCTGTTTAATTGAATATCTAAAAAGAATCATGGGCCATGCACAAAACTTACAAGGAATTTTTGTTGTACAAACCATTCCTCTTTGTATTAATGGTGATGATGCTCTACAACCATTGTAATAATTTGAACAACCAATGAATCTTTTTTTTGTTTTACGAGAACGTATCACCATCAGTTTTCCTAAGTGGCACTGTGGACACTCAACTAATCCATTGTGTGGAGTATTTGTTCCAAGTATGACATATTTCTTTTTTTTCTCAGACCAAGAAAGATACCCATTTTTGTCATAATACTGTTTTATTTCATTTTTCATCTTTGCAATTTTTCGTTCAGTAATTTTAATAGAGTTTCTTGAAGTTACAAATTTTTTCTTTTCAACTACCTGAATTTGAGTGAAGTTTTTTTGTTGCACTGTCATTATATCATCTTCCTGTAATTGAACATTAATGAAGAATTTTTATATGGAATCTAGTCAGCGAGATTTGTGGAAAGAGTCTGTGTTATTGGTGCGGGAAGCACAAAGTATGGCAAATTACAGGACAGCATTACTGATATTGCAGTTCAGGCGTCAGCAGATGCCATAGAAAGTGCTGGTATTGAACCAAAAGAGATTCAAGCAGGCTACATATCTAACGTGTTTGGCATAGCAGACAAGCAGGTGCATCTAGGACCTGTTATAATGAGTAATCTGGGTATTCCAGAAGTACCATCACTATCTATCGAATCTGCTTGTGGAAGTGGTTCTGTCTCATTTAGGGAAGCTTATGCAAATGTGGCAGCTGGATTTTATGATGCAGTTTTAGCGACTGGTGTTGAAAAAGTAACTCACACAGGAACAGAATGGACAACTACATACTTTTCTTATTGCTCGGATTTTTTCTATGAAGGAGGAGCTGGTGCATCCTTTCCTGGTTTATTTGCATCAATGGCTAGAGCTTATTTGGCAGAGTTCAAAGCAACTGAAGAAGATCTTGCACTAGTTGCAGTAAAAAATCATGATAATGGTTTACTAAACCCAAAAGCACATCTTCAAAAAAAAATTACAGTTGATGATGTAATGAAATCTGCAGTTGTTGCTAGCCCACTTAAATTGTATGATTGTTGTCCATTTTCTGATGGTGCAAGTGCAGTAATTATCTGTAACGAAAAATTTGCTAAAGCTCACACAAAAAACTACATTCAAGTTATAGGATCGGGTAGAGGAGGATCACCAGCCGCATTACAAGGTAGAGAATATCTTACAACAATACCTAGTACAAAAATTGCAGCTCAAGCTGCATATAAGATGGCTGGACTTACACCAAAAGATATTGATTTTGCAGAAGTTCATGATTGCTTTACAATTGCAGAGCTGGTTGACACAGAAGACTTGGGATTTTTTGAAAAAGGAAAAGCAGTTGACGCAGTGCGGCAAGGATTGACAAAACTAAATGGTGCCATACCGATAAACCCCTCAGGTGGATTGAAATCAAAGGGACATCCTATCGGTGCAACGGGAATTGGTCAAGTAGTGGAAGTCTTTGATCAGCTTACTGGAAAAGCCGGTGAAAGGATGGTAAAAGATGCTAAAATTGGTCTAACGCACAACTTTGGTGCAACAGGTGCAAGCTGCGCAGTTCACATATTCAAAAGTGTATAATTTGGCAGCAAAAGAGGAATTTATCACTACTGTCAAATCAGGCAAGATTCTTGCCCGTAAATGCACAAAATGTGGCTATTTGCACCTTGCTACCACCTATTTCTGCCAAAATTGTGGAAATAGAGGGTTTGAAAACGTCTCAATTGAAGGAAAAGGCACTGTTGCAACATATGCCATAATCACGGTTCCGCCAGCAGGATATGAAAAATACACACCATATGCTTGGGTGGTAATGAAACTAGATGGTGTGAATTTACGAATTTCTGGCTTTATGCAAAATATAAAATCGCCTTCTGATCTTCCACTTGGCACAAAAGCAAAAATTGCTGGTTACGATGAACGCGGCATATTGATAGAAAAACTGTAAACCAAATTTATTAAACTGATTAAAAAAAACTCAAAACAGTTCTTTTATAATTTTATCCAAAAATGATCGCATGTCAGTTGATGTTGTATGTGGTAAATGTGGAGCAAAAATAGCAAACATGCGTATGCTCAAATCTGTCAAGGAAGTTATTAGACCATACAACAACAAATGTCCTTCCTGCGGGCAAAGCCTTTCTACATCGGAATTTACGGTAGATGTACAGAAAAACTGATCAAAAATAGGGGTGTAATGATCTATTTCGTCACAAATCTTATTTACTGATGCTATATAGACATGCCTATGGAAGTTAGCGAGGATTTTGGAGATCAGAAGCGAGGAGGAATTTTACAATCAGCATCAAAGCGTGTAAGAATGATCTTTTCTGTAATGGCAAGTCCAAACAGGATAGATATTTTACGTATTTTAAACTCGAAAGGACCACTTACTTATTCTGAACTCAAGTCACTTGCTGGCTTTAAGTCAAAGAAGGAAAGCGGAAAATTTGCATATCATCTAAGAAAGCTGTTAAGACAGTCACTCGTCGCCTTAAATAAATCCGAAAGACGCTATACAATCACAAACCTAGGAAAACTTGTCCTAAGCCTTGCAAGACAGATTGAGGAACGCTCTATAATAGAAAGCGGCAAGATGTACGTGCGAACCTCACATGAAGCAATAGAGGAGTTTAACTCTCATAAGATAATCCAGTCTCTTGTACGTGAGGGCAGTCTTCCATTAGAGCTAGCCCAAAAGATAACTGAAGAGGTGGAAAACCGCATCTACAAGTTTCAAACTGCCTACCTTACGGCTTCTTTGATACGTGAAATGGTCAATTCCGTCCTGCTAGAGCATGGTCATGAAGACTATAGGCATAAACTTGCTAGGTTTGGGCTTCCTGCCTACGATATTCGTGAAATGATTACAAACGTAGATGGTATACACAATGGCGTAGAAGGACTGCTTTTTAAGACAGGTCAGACTGTCTTTGGAGAACATCTGGTTTTGAATACCCTACCAAAGGATGTAGCAGATTCACACCTTTCTGGTGACATACATATAACAAGCGCAGGCATATGGTCGCTCTTACCAGACACAATATTTGTAAACATCAAAGAACTTATCGAAGACGGAATTGATCTTAGAGGCAAGTTCCTTGGAGTAACAAGACTACCGCCAGTCAAGACTTTGGATGATCTTACCACTTCCCTTTCATTACTCACTTCATTATTATTCAAGGAAGCATCACAAGAAGTAATTATAGATGGATTGACAACAGTTTTACAAAAATATTCAAAAAACTTATCAGAAGTTGAAGAAAAAATAGCAAGCGCATTTGCAACGACATCGGTTGCACCACGATACAGTAAACATGCAACGCTTGTTTCCTTTAGGATTCAACTTGGAACCGATTCTAACTCTAAAATTATAGGAGCCGTGCTTGCTGGATATAAAAAATACGTAAAATCAACACCGATTCCACACATAGGAATGATCATAGACTATGAAAAAGGCAAAGTCAGTGAGTTTTCTGCTATTCTTTCTGAGATCATCGCCCTAGGAGGACGCCTGATCTTCACTAAGGGGATTGTAATGTCAAACAAGGGCATATTACGTATAGACACAAAAAATACAGGTACAACAGCAATTAACCTACAATCACTTTCAATAAACCTGCCTAGACTTGCATTTGAGTCCAACAAGGACGAGACCTATTTTAGAGCACGACTTGCGCTTTTGATGAAACCTGCACTTGCAGCAATGTCACTTAGAAAGAAAGAGATCACTGATCTTACTAGACGTGGACTAAATCCAATTCTTGCAAATAACACTCAGTATATGCAAAAGAGTTCAATTACACTTGTAGTTAATCTGATAGGCTTAAAGGAAGCAGTCTTTGGGATACTTGGATACGAAGACAACAAGACAGGACAAGAAATATTCATGAAGGTTATTGAAACAGCTACAGAAGTTGCAGCCAAGAAGGGAAAAGAGATGGGCGATAACGTTACTATGTCCATGACTGAAAGCGATGCTGCAGCGAGGTTTTCTGCCTTGGACGGTGAAAAGTACGGTAAGATGTCGGTCTTACAATACGTGGAGGGTGATTCCTATTCAGCGGGTATAACATTAAATGCCTCGGAAATTGATGGAATGACTCTAAAAACAGATAAAATTGTAGAGTGTAATCATATATCCAAGATGCTAAACGGTGGCTTGTTGATTCAGCTAAAGATACCTGATGGTACAGACACAACAGGAATAAAAAAAGCAATAGAAAAGGCAAGCGAACTTGTAGGATCGTTCAGGCCAGTCAGAAAAGTACCCATCTGTGGAAATTGTGGTCTAAAGGATGAAAAGCTTACTGACAAGTGTC
>JBQTIK010000037.1:0-53652 GCA_052388195.1 Nitrososphaerota archaeon
CAACAAGTACTCGGAATTTTTCTGAAAGTGTTGTTCGAAATGTTTTGTCTTCTAATCCTTGTAGATAGTTTAGAGCAATTACAACAGTTGATCTAGCATCCTCTTTTGCAAATGGAGTAAGACCCATTGCACTCAAACCTGAATAGAATGCATCTGAACAGATTCTATGCCGCTTAATTCTTGCCTCCATTCCCTCTTCTAGTATCATATCAAGTGCTTCCCGGAATGCGTAGAGTAGTGGAAGTGCTGGAGTAAACGGAGTTTCTTTGACATCATCATAGTACTTGAAGTATCTTGCCAAGTTAAAATAGAAAGTAGGTGGCGGATTGGCAATCATGAATTTTTTTGCCCGTGGACTAATTGAGATTGGTGAAATTCCAGGTGGTGCAGCCATAGCCTTTTGCCCTGCGGCAATGCAAACATCAACTCCCCACTTGTCTACAGGAAGTTCTTCGCCTCCAAGAATTGAGACTGCATCCACTACGTAGTACGAGTCATTTCTTGAGGTAAGCTTTGAAATTTTGTCTAGATATTTGACCTGAGTTCCAGTAGATGTCTCATTATACACTACATAGAAAGCTTTGACGTCCTTATTGTTATCAAAGGCCTCTTTTACCTTTTCAAAACTTGCGTTCTCTCCAAAGGGAGTTGTAAGTCTGATTACATTTGCTCCTTGCCATTCTAACATTGTTGCAAGTCTGCTACTAAATTCACCATTTACTGGAATTATCACTTTGTCGCCTTTTTTTATCAGGTTTACAACTGATGCCTCTACTGCACCAGTCCCAGATGCGGTAAGTGTAACTATATCGTTTGAAGTCTGAAAAACTTTCTGAGTTTTTTCTATAACACCAGTGTATAATTTAACAAAATCTTTGCTCCTGTGGTTTATCGTAGGAGTAAACATTGCGCGCGTAACTCTTTCGGGAACGTTTGTGGGTCCCGGCAACATAACCAAATATTCCAAATAAATTCTCCAATCTTTACGGTCAGTAGCCGTTATTTATAATTAAAGAATTTTTGCGAGTCGTCTTTCTGCATCTATTTTTAGTAAGACGTTTTTTGTTCCTTCTGACACAAATTCTTTCCAGTTTTTTCCAGCTGCGATCATCGCCCGTATATAGGTTCCAGAAAACTTTTCTCGTTCTTTTAGTGGCACTTGCATGGTCTTAATTCCGCGTTTTTGATAAAGTGCTAGTGTAAAATCATCATTTGAAAATACAATCTCGTATTTTGGAACAATGGAATCTATATGGTATGTCCATTTTTCATGATCGTCTATGTCGGGGACATAAAAAATCTTGATTCTTTTTAGCATTGTATTTTCAAGAGAAGAAAGTATCATTTCTTTTCTCTCATCAGCAGAAAAGGGGTTTCGTTTTTCGTTACTTTTGTTAGAGCTACCTATGCCTATCCAAAGGTTCTCTACATACAAGAGTCCAAATTTCACAGCTTCCAGATGACCAAGATGAAAAGGTTGAAACCGTCCGATAAAAAGGCCGTTCATAACTAAAATTTGTTTAATTCTTTAAAAGATTATCATTTAGGATGATGATTAGAAATTGTAGTCTTGAAAAACCATAGATTCAAACACCAGCATCAAGCATTGCAGCCATAAGTAAGACAGCTATAGAGATAAAGACGATAATTCTGCCAAGTAAAATTATTTGTGTGCGAAGCTTTTGAACTGAATCTTGTGACATTTGTTTTGATTCAATTTTTTTCTCTATTTCAGGTCTGATTATTCTGATGTGAGCTACAAACACTGCAATCAAAGCTATTACAAGAATTATTTTTATTGTAAGTACTATTCCATAGTTTGTTGAAAACAGCTCTTGTCTAGTGAGAATGTTATACGAGTTATAAAGACCCGTGACAATTAAAATGCCCAAAGATGGCACGGCAATCTTGTTGAATTTTCTTCCCACTCGTATCATTATTGTTAGTCTTTCTTCTACAGATTCTGAGATCGTCTTCAAAAGTGGAGCAAGAACAACTCCCAGGAAAAGTGATCCTCCAACCCAGATAGAAGCGGAAATAAGATGCGCCCAAGTAATGAGGGCCTCAACAATTGGCATCGCCGATCTATCAATTATTATGAATATTATCTATTCGCATCCGAGAAGGGTTTTTTAGTTGTATAAAACTCGTAGCTGTTGAATTGATTAACCGAGGAAGGGTTGTAATAGCTGCTGCTTTTGGTGCATTAGGTCTTGGATTTCTTGGATACTATTTCTACGCAAGCTTGGACATCCCGCAGCTTGAAAAAGTACAGTTGGACTTGACTAGTGTAAAGGTAGTTGAAGTAAATAGTATAGATAATCGTGCCAATCTTGAGATAAGATTTCTTGTAACAAATCCAAGTGAAAAGACAGCTACCATTTCTAACATAAATTATGAGTTGTTCGTAAACGGCAAAGATGTTGGAAATGGTGAATATAGTACTGAAGACATTTCTCTGCCTGGTAGGGCACTAGTCTATCCTGGTAGCTCGATAGAACTCACCGATGTCTTTAACCTCGTGTACATGGATCAAATTGCTGACGAATATTTTGCCATTACAAATGAAGAACAGGTAAGCTATTTTGCAAAGGGAAATATCAGTGTTGAATCAGCTTGGAGTATAGTAGAAAAGGAATTTGAATCCTCGCTTGGCTAGTTTAAACCCCAACTTGTTTTATTTAGTGGCTTTATCTTAACAAATGGCGCTTCACCCTCCTTCCAAGGCATTTCTCTAACCCAAGCGAATTTTTTGTGAAATATCTCGTATATTTTTTTGAACTCTGAGCCTCTTTCGATAAATTCTGCTGCACCCTGTATAATTACTGCCTTGTGCTTTCTTGCCGAGTAAATGTCAACAGCGACTGCAACCTTGTTGTTTTTTTTCATGTTAGTGTGTTTTCTTGTATCATAGTCTGTTGCAATATAGAAATACCCATTATCAAAATAGTATGTGACAGGTGTTACATGTGGTATGTCTTCATGTGAGGTTGCTATTCTACATGCTTCATTTTTCTTCAAGAAATCTATTTCCTTTGAAGTGAACTTGATCATGTCTCTCCTTTACATATACGTATAATAAAATAGATGGGCCGAGAGAGATTTGAACTCTCGACCACCGCCGTGTCAGGGCGGTATCCTAACCAACTAGACGATCGGCCCGATAAAATACGACTCTTCTTGGAGGCGTTATTAACCTTTAATTTGAGAAAACAAGAATAATATGCATTGTTTTTGATGAGTACCCCATGAACGATGATTTCTCAGAGGATGAAAAAAATGGCTTTTACAAAGCAGTTTTTTCTAGACGTGATGTCAGATCTCATTTTACATCAGAACCAATAGATGACAAAATTTTGTCCAAAATTTTAAATGCTGCCCATCATGCACCCTCTGTTGGTTTTTCTCAACCGTGGAATTTTATCCTTATAAAAGATATGGAAGCAAGAAAAAAGATCAAAGATTCTTTTGATTCTGAAAGAAAACGCTCTTCAAATCTAATTGAAGACCCTAAGAGATCAAAGTATCTATCTTTGAGACTAGAAGGAATCTTGGATTCTGCAGTAAACATTTGTGTGACGTATGATCCCTCAAAGTTTGGTCCTTTTGTAATAGGAAGAACCAGCATTCCTGAAACGGGAATTTACAGTGTTTGTTGTGCTATACAAAACCTTTGGCTTGCCGCAAGAACAGAAGGAATTGGATTAGGTTGGGTCAGTATTCTTTCTAATGATGACCTTAAGAAAATTCTTGACATCCCAGAATATGTAGTTCCTGTTGCGTACTTGTGTCTTGGTCATGTCTTGGAGTTTGCGCAAAAACCAGATCTTGAGACTGCAGGATGGCTTCCAAGGCTTGATTTGAAGGATGTTGTCTATTATGAGAGATGGAACAGGGTTGATGAACCAAGCTGGCGTCATATTCATCAAATGATAGTATCAAATCTTGATTACGCTTAAATGGTTACTAGTTTTGATTTTTTCTGGGCTCGTGGCGCAGAGTCTAAAAGACGCGCAACATGGATAGCGCGGTAGCCTCCTAAGTTACAGGTCGAGGGATCGAAGCCCTCCGAGCCCGCCTTAATTGATATATAGTTGTCTTTAGCTGTATAGAGATTTTCTTTTATACTTTTGATTCCACTAATATCATATGTGTAATGAAATAGAATATGCAATGATAGAAGAATACCTCACAAAACTAAGACAGAAAGAACTCAAAGAAAAAGAACCCGAAAAACCAATTCCTGCCGAAGCTGTTGCATAATAAAACAAGTATAAACTCTGTACAAACAATAACTGTAGATATTAGAATTCAATCATAATTGTTCTAGACTAATTCCAAGTTTGTAGATCAGTTTATGATTACTTGGTTTAAATATGATATGAGTCGATTAAGTCGCAATGAAAGTTGTTGTGATCTCAGGTAGTCCCCGAAAGGGTGCTAATACTCAGATCATGATGGAATATTTGTACAACTATGCTAAGACAAAAAACGCTGATACAAAGTTTATTGATTTATCAGCAGCTGAGGTAGAGTGTTATCGTGGACCCGCAGAAAACTACAACGAAAGCACCAAACAAGCTGTAAAAGATGTTACAGAGGCAGATGTATGGTTTGTTGGCTCGCCTGTATACAATTCGCTTTTAAGCTCTGCTTTGAAAAATCTCTTCGAGTACATCAATTACAAGGAGACTGCGGGCAAAACTGCCGGCATTGCAATTTTGTCATCAGGTAGTATCAGCTTCACGAATGTCCACTATATGATCACAGGGCTAATGTCGTACTTTAGGGTAGTAACAAATCCTAAGGCAGTTCACGTAACTGTAGATCAGATAAAAAATAGTAAGATAGCTGACGAAAATGCAATGGCTAGACTTCGTGAGCTTGTTGACGAAACCCTAAAGCTTGCTTCCCATACTATGCTTGTGTGAGAGGAGCATAAATTGTCTTGAAGATTTTAACAGTATAATCTCCTTGGAAGATGTTGATCACTTGATCACCGTCCACATTTCTAACTCTAAATCGGTATTCGTAAGATCCATCTTCTTTGACGTCGGTTTGTGCAAAGTGTACTGGCTTGCCATCTTTGTATATCTGAATTATAACAGGATATCCTTCTACAGGATTTACTACTTTTCCTTCAACAAAAGCCCACGGAAGCTTGTTATCTATTGGAATATGCATCCGTATAGTTTTCTTTTCCAATACAATTGATTGATCATCTGCGATAAGCTTCGGATCCAAGTTAAATTCTTCTGACAAGGATGAGGTAGGATTGGGAAACATCACAAGTAATGTAGTAAGTGCCACAAGCCCTAAACTTATAATAGATTTCATGTTATTTCTCCTGAAAAAGTTACATATTAAGCTGACGTCTTATTTGTCTATATCAAGTGATGACAAAAGATAAACTAAATGATAGTTGCCGTTGTAGTTGCCATTTTGGGGGGGCAGTAAGTTGTCCTGCATGTAAACAAAACCATCAAGAGCATTGTTGTGAACACTGCAAGTAGGTTATTTTTTCTTGGTTTTACGTTTTGAATTTTCTTTTGTTGTTAGCATTTTTAGATTAGCAAGCTCAGCCTTAAGAGCCTCTATTTGCATGAGAGTTTTAAGATTATCAATCTCAGCCTTTAGGCTCTCTATCTCATTGTCCTTAATTTTTACTCTGTCTTGCAGTTCCGATAGTTCCGCCATAAGCTGAATTCTTGCTTGGTGTAGTTCGTCCGAGCTTAAAGACGTAGTTTGTGATGGGTGATTAGAAAATTCAGTCAGCTTTTTTTTTACTTCGTGACCGGAACCATGTTTGTGCATATAATCAGCACTTTTTTGTGCAAGCCAACATATAGCAACCAGAAACCATGCCGCTGTAATGAACACTGTCATGGTAAAGTGCAGCGTCTCAGGAAGGACAAAATACAATCCTGAAAGAACTGCAGCAAGGGCACTAACTGTAACTGTAGGAATGTGTCCCATATTTCAACTCAAAATCTGCTTAGATATAATAGTAATGAAAATTATTGCGTAAGGAAGATCAAATTATAAAAAGAAAAGATTTTGCTAGGCAATAGAGTTTCCGTTATCTTTATTGCCAAAATATCCAGGTCTTGGAACCTCGGATTGCAAAATCTGGATCTTTTGTAAAAGTTCATTTCGTAAATCTCGCGCGACTCTCCTTACAGTAGGTCTTGGAACACCAAGCTCCTCAACTACCTTTGTATAGATATCTTGTTTATCTGTGAACCCCTTATCAAGCAACGCGTTGATTGCCTCTTTAATATTTGTGCTTTGGGTAGAACGATTCACGATTTTTATTTTTCAGATCTTCTATATAAGACTGTTACTATGTTTTTAATAGAATCACATAATATTTAAAAATCGAAATATTTTTTTGATTAGTTAAGTTTATTGGATTGTTTGATGCAATTCCTGCAGGTTTTTTAATAATTAGAAATCATAAACAGCGTCTTCCAGAAGAGCAAGACTCTTATGATTAAATTAAATAGCAGTAAGAAATGCCCAAGGCTGTGCTTGAGACTAATTTTGGTAGGATGGTTTTTGAGCTTTTACCAGACTTGGCCCCAGAGACAGTAAGAAATTTTGTAAAGCTTGCACAAAGCTCGTTTTATGATGGAATGTTATTTCATCGTGTAATTCCAGGATTTATGATTCAGGGGGGGGATCCCAATACAAAGAAACAAGACAAGAGTAAGTGGGGTATGGGTGGTCCAGGATATACAATAAAAGCGGAGTTTAATTCCAAGTCGCATCTTCGTGGCATTGTCTCAATGGCACGTGCAATGGATCCAGACAGCGCCGGTTCACAGTTTTTCATAGTTACTACAGACAGCACTTTTCTTGATAGACAATACACTGTATTTGGTCAAGTAACAGAAGGGATGGATGTTGCAGATAAGATAGTAAATCTATCACGAGATAAAAATGACTGTCCACTACAAGAAGCAAAGATGGTTCGAGTTACAATATCAGAATAGGTGATCAAATTGAATAAACTACTTACAGTTGCTATCATGTCAGCACTACTTTTTTCTGTGTCACAAGCTTTTGCTCAAGAATTAACTTTTGGAGAAAAAGCTGAACAGACAGTTGAAATCACAATAGAAGAAAATGGAAGAGCTCATGTCATACACAAGGTTGTAGGGAAAAAAATAACACAGCAAGTAGATGTCTTTGAAGGCACTGTATCAAATCTTTCTGTGATAGATAGAAATGAAGATGATGTACAATACATGACTTTAGAGAAATATCCCCTTGGTATAGTTTTGCCTCCTACTAGTAAAGATATGGTTTTCATCAGATACGATCTAAACGATATCTTGTTTTTGATAGACGATGTATGGACTTGGAAATATAATAACACTGCAACAGCGGCCATTCACTTCCCAAACAGTGTGGATATAATGTGGGTCAATGACAATCCAGTCTTCCTTGGGCAAAAAGGAATACGACACCATGGTGGTCAGTCAAAATTAGAATATGTTATTGGCGAACCAGTGATTTTGAAAGATGTTGAATGGGAAGGTAAGCAATTCACGGTAGGGATTAGAACACTTACAGATGTAGATTCGTTTAAGTTCAGTCAACCAACAAAAAGCATTACGTTTGATATTACCAAAGAGTATCCGCTTATTACTGCAATTATTCCGCTAGAGCTATTATGGGAACCATATGATGTCTATATAAACACCAATCAAACAGAAAATGCCGAGTTTTACAATAATGGTACACATGTGTGGCTTGGATTCAGACCAGAAACAGCAGGAACTATTGGTATTATAGGTACAACAGTTGTTCCGGAATTTCCCTTGTTTGTTCCACTAGTGATAGGAATTTCCCTCGTTCTTGTATTGCAGTTTAGGAACAAATTCAATTTCGGCTAGATTATTAGCAGTATTATATCAACAGATTTTATGCAGTGTGGTTGCCATTGTATAAAGTGTGGAAGTGTAGATCTGGAATCTAATCGTATAGGGAAAATAGAAAGTGATGGGTATTTTGACATGCATCACACTTGTAAAAAGTGCAATGCGCATTTTGATCACCTAGAGGGCGATGTATTTGATTTCTGTAAGATTTGTGGTTATTCTGCTTAAACTGTAATTTTAGGTGTAGAGTAATAGCTACGCTTTTCTTGTGAATCTTTTTGGAGTTCTCTATAAAAGGCCATGTTTGCTAGTACTTTTGAGACATCGAGAGGTCTTGCAGCCCAGCCATATTCATAAAGCTGTGCTACAACTTCTGATACTGTTCGTGGTTGTTCAAAAAAAGAATCTCGTACAAGTATGTGTATCTTACTTCTAATCTGACTTTCGTGTAGTGATATTGGTTGGGTAAATTCCGGTTCATGAATTTCGGCATCTTCAAGCGAGTTTAGGTAATTCGTATTGGGTCCATAGGTTTGTTCGTAGGAATGAATGTTTCCAGATACGCTTCCCTTATTGTCTGCTACGAACCTAGATAGGTTGCCTATAACTTCATCTACGCTGTGGTTATCTACGTAAAAGTCCTTAGATTCTACCTCGATCTCGTTTGGGCCGAATTTTAGTCTGATTTTGGCCATTTCACATGCTCATTTGTATATTTTCATTTATCCTACTAGCTCTAAGCTACTTAGAAAATTGATCAAAACTTTTACACACATAATTTGGTTTTTTTTCCTAAATGGACTAAAAAGGGATTTTAGTAATCTAAATCTAGTGCAAAGAAAATCCAAAATAGCAATTATAATAGTAGGAATTATTGGGGTGTTTGCTTTTTCTCAATATGCTGCCGCAACACAGCTTCATGTATCTATGAAAAATAGCGAAATAGTTGAAAGAACTGATGCAGGTACACTTTACCAAATAAACCTAGAATTTGAAAACCCATCACTTATGATTCTAAATGTAGGAAAAACGGACTTTTTAATATCCGCTGAAGGCGAGAATCTGGGCGCAGGAATATTAGATCCAACTATAATACCTGCGATGGATAAGATCATGGTGGAAACACCATTTCTTGCTGATAATGTAATTCTTGATAAATATGAAAAAAGTGATAATACACCTGCACTGAAACTTGCTGGGATAAGTAGATACAATTTATGGTTCACTTCACTTGACATTCCGTTTACATATTATCCAACACAAGAAGAAGCCAGCGAATTTATACACGGTAAATAAAACCAGCAAAACATGCTGACTATTTTTGGTTCAGTGGCTTTAGATACTATAAGAACATCTACAAAGGTTTTAAAAAATGTACTTGGTGGTGCTGCTACTTTTGCAGCAATTTCAGCAAGTTACTTTGTAAAACCCGGGATGATAGCTGTAATAGGTCAGGACTTTCCAAAAAGTTATTACAACATTTTAAACAAGTTTATCGATTTAAAGGGACTTGTTCGCGAAAATGGAAAGACTTTCAGATATGATGGAAGTTACGATGAGACGCTAAGTCATAGAACAACAAACAAAACAGAACTTAATGTTCTTGCTAACTTTAGACCAAAAGTTCCAGAAGAATACAAAAGATCTGAATTTGTTTATCTTGCAAATAATGATCCTGTACAGAACACTAAAATCATAGATGAGTTTGATGGGATCAAATTTTCTATGTGTGATACAATTGATTTTTGGATCTCGACAAAAAGAAGTGATGTCATAAAAATGATACGAAAGGTGGATTCAGTTGTGATAAACGATGAAGAGGCAAAGCTTCTGACCAAGACTCAGAACTTGATAAAATGTGCTAAAAAAATAATGGAGTGGGGTACAAAATATGTAATCATAAAGAAAGGCGAGCATGGATCACTTCTTTTCTACGAAGATGTAGTCTTTCCTTCGCCCGCATTTTCTATGGAAAATATTGTGGATCCAACAGGTGCAGGAGATTCCTTTGCTGGTGGTATGATTGGTTATCTAGCACATAAGAACAACACAAGGATCTCAACCATTCGAGAAGCTGCTGTATATGGAAACATAATGGGATCCTTTGCTGTAGAAGAGTATGGCATAGATGGCATAACTAAGCTGAAAAAATCCGAGATTCAAAAAAGATTTAATCAATACAAGAATATGGTTCGCTTCTAACAAAGGTTATAGATATCAAACCAAAATCAAACCCATGGAAGACAGACTAGAATCCATCTTCAAGATGCAAAAAAGCCTTGAAAGAATGATGAATCTTGATAGATATCCAAAAGATGTTGAAGGAAAAATATCTGCTCTTTGTACAGCAATAATACATGAAGCTGTAGAACTGCAACGTACAACAAACTGGAAATGGTGGAAAAAACCAATTGCTTTTGATAAAGATGCTGCTCGTGAGGAGCTAATTGACATATGGCATTTTGTTATTCAGGCATCACTTGAATTGAATCTGACACCTGATGACATCTTAAAAGAATATCAAAAGAAAAATCAGATTAATCAAGAAAGACAGCGAAATGGCTACTAGAATTGTATTATTAAATCAAGAGTTTGATTTCTGATATACTGGTTTCACCTATTTTGTTGACGAGTTTGACTTGTCTTTGAAACTCATCAATTTGAGATTGTGTTAGTGTTAACACTGGATCAGGACTAGATGAGCCAATTATTCTTCCTTCATTGTCTACTCCATTTTTATATAAATTAAGAAGGGAGTGACCTGGTCTATGACCATGAGTATCTTGTCCACAAATGAAAATGGTCTTTATGTTTTTGTTTGATATTATGTATTTAACTAATGAATCAATTCCCTTGTTCTCGGAAAGTAGTCTTCCTGCCACAGCAATTTTTAACATAAGACTTGAGGCTGCAATCTCTTTTAGTAGTTTCATACTAGATAGAGTGCACACAGCAATTGAAGAATTAGGATTTCCAAAAAATGTTTCTTCATTAATTGGGAAAAGTACCTTACATATTTCGCCAGCAATATTTCCTAGATTCATCCTTTAACAGCCTGTTTTACTATCTGCACAATTTGGTAGAGATTTTGTTTTCTTACAAGTGGATGCACTGGTAAGCTAAGAACATGCGAAGCTGCCCATTCAGTGACAGACAGTCTTGATTTGTTATTATAAAAAGGTGTTTTGTGTACGGGAATTGAATAGTACGCTGTGGCACCTATTCCTTTAGAGTTCAGTCTTTTCATTATTTTGTTTCTATCTTTAGTAGCTATTGTATAAAGATACCAATTCACCTTTTCTCCCTTTCTTTCATGAGGAATTATGATATTCAAATCTGACAAAAGTTCATTTAGAATTTTAGCATTTTTTCGTCTCTGACTTAGGAACTTAGTTAGCTTTTTCATCTGTATTTTTGCTATTGCCGCATTGATTTCAGGCAGCCTCAAGTTCAGACCAAGAAGTCTAGTATCATAACCATGTAGCATGCCATGGTTTCTTATCTTACGAAGCTTTTCGAATATCTTTTTATTATTTGTAACAATGGCACCACCTTCACCGGATGTTACTACCTTTGCAGCATACATGCTAAAGCAACCAAGTTTAGAAAAGGTTCCAGAGTGTTTTCCTTTGTAGGTAGAGCCAAGAGATTGTGCTGAATCTTCAATTATTTCCAGATTGTGTTTGTTAGCAATCTCAGAAATTTCGTCCATGTAAGCCATATTCCCATACAGATGTACTGGGATTATTACCTTGGATTTTCTTGTAATTTTTTTTCGTAGATCATTAGGATCCATAGTATAGTTTTGTTTTAGAATGTCAACAAAGGCTGGTTTTGCGCCAACCGATACTATTGCATTGGCAGTTGCAACAAAAGTAAATGATGGAAGGAGTACTTCGTCTCCTTTTTTAAGATCAAGCGCATAAAGTGCTGCTTGTAATGCAGCGGTACCAGAGTTTACTGCTACTGCATATCTTGATTTGACAAATGAAGAAAGGAGTTTCTCAAACTCTTGAACGCGTCTGCCACCAGCGTTTTCAGCTGAAGTAAGTGATTTTTCTAAAAGAACTGACCGGACTTCATCTATTTCCTCCTTACCAATAAGTGAAATATTTATTGGAATTTTCAAGTATCAGTTGGTGATTATAAATACTCTAATAAACCTCTTTAATTTCACCAAAACCAATTTTTATATTTTAGTGGTAATGAATCGGAATTAAATGAAAGTCCACTTACAGGAACATGAAGCTGGGTATAAGATATTTTTGTATATTTTCTACGCCTGTGCCATCATAATGGCATCCATAACTGCGTTTGGAATTTATGCAATGCTTGAAGAATGGTCAGAGAAGGGAACGTATGTTTTAGGAGAAGTATTAGTAAAAACTGAATTTCCTTACAAACACTTTGCCAAGCTGACAACCTGGCTATTCTTCTCTTCTGTAGTGGGATGGTATTGTGTAACAAGGATTGGATGGAAAAAAACTACTCATCTTTCTTCTTGGAAGATGTCACTTGTTCAGCTAATGCTTGTTGGATTTGCTACAATTTGCCTTTATGAAGTAATGTATAATTTCACAGTCCTTAATGCACAGATTACTGCAGGCATTGTAGACGGCAAAGTTCCTGACATAGATTCGCTCACAATTGCATATCCAGATCCTACAAGACCTTGGAATTTGGTTTTTGCGACAAAGGTATTCCTTGCTGCACTAATCATAAGTTTACATGCGCTTTATCTTAGCACAAGACCAAGGAAACAAGAACACGAACTTAATGCGTAACTTTATAGGCTTACAAAGGAAAATCTGATTCGAGTTGGATGTTACAGAAAAAATTGCTCTTATCACAAAAGATCCTACTGAAGAAGTGGTCACAAGTGAAGAGCTTGTAAATCTTTTCAATACAAATGCACACCCAAAACACTACATAGGACTAGAAATTTCTGGTTTTTTGCATCTGGGGAGTCTAATACTTACTTGTTTTAAGATCAACGATTTTATGAAAGCTGGTGTGCACTGTACTGTTTTTTTGGCAGATTGGCACACTTTTATCAATGATAAGCTAGGAGGCAATTTGGAAACAATAAAGAAAGTTTCTGAATATTATACTAATGCATTTAAGTTTCTCTGCCCTGGCATAGAAATACTGCAGGGTTCAAAGCTTTACGAATCAAGAGGAGAGTACTGGACTGAGCTAATACAGTTTGCAAAGCATATGTCTCTTCCACGTGCAATGAGAACACTTACAATCATGGGAAGATCTGAAAAAGATAAGCTTGACTTGGCTCAGATGCTTTATGCACCAATGCAGGCAGTAGATATTCACACTATGGAACTAGACATAGTTCACGCCGGAATGGACCAGAGAAAGATACACATGCTTGTAAGAGAAGTTTTTCCAAAAATGAAATGGAAGGTGCCAGTAGCCATACATCATCATCTTCTTCCTGGGTTATCCGAACCAGAACTTACTTCTGATGAGGATTCTAAAATTTCAAGCAAGATGAGCAAAACAAAACCCAGTTCTGGCATATTTATTCATGACACTGATGAAGAGATACAATCTAAGATCAAAAAGGCGTGGTGCCCAGAAGGGATTATAGAAAACAATCCATTACTTGAGATTTCCAAATATGTGATTTTTCATGAATTTAAGGAAATTTTGGTTGAGAGGTCTCCAAAGTTTGGTGGAAATGTTTCATACACTAGTTACTCCCAGCTAGAATCAGATTTTGCACAAAAAAGACTACATCCTTCAGATCTCAAAAAGGCAGTTGAAACATATCTAATTAAGATAATTTTGCCTATAAGAAAAAGTGTTATCTTAAAAGATGAAATTTTAGAAGCAATAAAGAGATCTAGTTAAGCTTAGGTCGTACTTTTTTTGTTTGTTTGAGGAGAGACTATATTGTATTTGGATGTATAGCCGCGTGGGTTTATCATCATATCATTGTATCTAAAAGTGGAAGAATTGCCAATAATTACTGTACTGATCATACCAAGCTTGTCAGAGTGGCTTTCCAAGTTTTCTAGATCAGTAAGTACTATTTCTTGAGATTCTCTATATGCTCCTTTTATTATTGCAACCGGTGTGGTAGGAGATCTGTATTTTAATAAAATTTTTCTTGTGTCTTGAAGTTGATGAATTCTTTTCTTACTTGAGGGATTGTAAATAACTATAACAAAGTCACCTTGTGCAGCTGCTTCTACTCTCTTTACTATGATTTCCCATGGAACCAACAAGTCACTCATACTTAAAACAGCAAAATCTGTCATGAGTGGAGAACCTACTAGTGCAGCACAGGAGTTAAGTGAAGATACTCCTGGTACAACCTCAACATATAACCCGTCTTTTCTATCCCAACCTGTTTCTGCAAGGATTTCGTAGATGAGTCCTGCCATGCCGTATATTCCCGGATCCCCACTTGAGACAAGAGAAACTATCTTGCCTGCTTTAGCAAGATCTATAGCTTGATGTGCTCGTTCTACCTCTTGGGTCATTGCATACCTATAGACTTCCTTTCCTTCGATAAGATCAGCTACCAAGTCAACATAGGTTTCATATCCTACAACTGTATCACTTTCTTCAATTACTTGTTTTGCACGAAAAGTCATGTGATCGTGATGACCTGGTCCAACTCCAACTATGTATAATTTTCCAGGCATTGGGTAATTCTTTTTTTAAGACAATTTATCCGTTTTCAAAGAGAAAGAAATTCTTGCCTATTGGAAGGGATCTATAAACGGACAGTTTACTATGTGATCGCTATTCATTGGTCGTGCCAGTTCTACTGTTATGTCACCAGCTGATTTCTTTGCATTAATGTCTGCTATTGTTTCAAGAACAGTTGCCTTTGTAGGATCATTCCATGTAATTATGGAGATTCTCCATAATGGGCTGTATGTATCGTCGCCCGTTGTCGCTGCAGCAATTCCTGGCTGGAATCCCAATGGTCCTGAACCCTTTAAGCCATTGGCAAATTGAAATAGATCTACGGCTGCTGGACTAACTAGTGTTTTTGCAAGAGTAGGTGCATCTGTTACTCCCATCATACCAGCAGGTCCTGAAGGTGTTGCATCTGTTACGATATAGTATATTGTCCTACCATCTGGTCCCCAGCCTCTGTGCGCAACAAAAGTAACAATCATCTTTTCAGTGTCTATATCAAGAACTTGTCCTTCTCCATATGGTGTCTCGTCAGTTAGAGTCTTGTCTTTTTTCACAGACATTTTACCATCAGGCCACACAATCTGCGGCATATTTATGATTACATCGGTGGTCTCAAGTAATACTTTGCCCGCCTTTTGTGCATCAAGAATCTCTTGTACAGAGCCTAGAGTCTCAGCCTTATTCTCATTCTTCCATGTCACATTGATCACAGAACGTATAGCACTGTAGTTTTGTGTTTGTGCAGGTGTACTTGAAAAGACTTCTTCTTGGAATCCATAGGTTCCATTTCCTTTGATGCCATTTTGAAATATGTAGACATCTTCTAGTGCTTCTTTTGGAGTCTTGCTTAAGGGAGGTGCCATCTCCACTTTCCACTTCTGTTTGTCTGAGATTAGCTTGGCATGTGCCTTATCATTTGTGTCTGTGACAATATAGTAGACAGGCTTTTCGTCAAAGAAGGCTTTGTGTAATGGAATTTCTGCAGGGACATTTGCTCTTGATAATTTCAAAGATGGTTCCACGATGGGAGTTTCGATTTTCTTTTCCATTAGTTCAGGCGTTTGCCCTCGCATCCATCCATCTACACTGACCGTTGCAGTGAATTTGTTTGTGTTTTTTGTATGCAGAGCAAGTGCTGCGCCCGTGAATTCAAAAGAATCCGCACTTGTGCCAGGATCTACAAGTGTCAGACCAAAGACAGTATTACCATCTACTGTCCATGTTGGTTGCCCTTTAGCATCATCTTTGTCAATTTCATGAAGAACAACAATCTGAACCGGTTCGCTTGCGGTATATGTCAGCGAACCATCATAAAGAGTACCCATGTTTGGTGACAAGATTATTGCAAGTTGATGACCTTCATGGCCTTGAGCGGGGTCCTGCATAGAAGTTAGTGTTTTTGTAAATTGAATCTTTTTTAGTGTCTTTGCATTAGCAACCTCGTTTACAAGCAGAGGCACAGAAAAGATCGCAGCTACAACAGCAAAAATTGTAATTAGAACTATGTATTTGTTCATGGCGTCACAATCACTAATTTACATAAATGTCTTTTTCCAAATTCGTACCAATTTTTGAACTAGTATATGAAATCAATTTATTTTTGCAAGCTCAAATTCATCATGCAGTGCTTGTACAGCGGTATTACAATCAGAGTCTTTTACTACAAATGCAAGATTAAGCTCAGATGAACCTTGTGCAATCATAACAACATTAACTCCTTTTTTTGCCACAGCCGCAAATACTTTGGAAGCAACGCCGACTGTTCCTCTCATTCCAGAACCAATCAATGCAATTATCGCTACATCAACTGTAACCTCAACCTTCTTGATTATCTTACCCAACAAGTTCATTTCAAGTGCATTTACTGCTTTGTCTAGATCGTTCTTTTTTACGATGACGGAGATGCTGGATTCTGAGGGGCTTTGTGAGATCATCATTATGTTAACTCCTGCTTTTGCTAGAGTAGAAAATATTATAGCTGCAGTGCCAGGCGCTCCTACCATACTTCCGCCTCTAACATCAATTAATCCAGTATGTTTTATGGCACTAACGCACTTCACAGTTTTTTGTGTATCAGCGCTTGGAGAAGCACTCACAAGAGTGCCTGTGTTTTTTGTATTAAAAGTACTTTTTATTCTAAGTGGAATTTTTTTTGCAACCAATGGTTCAAGTGCACGAGGATGGATGTATTTTGCACCAAAGAGAGCCATCTCCATAGCTTCGGTATAAGATACCTCTTTGAGGACCTTGGCATTTTTTACAATTTTTGGATCAGTTGTCATCAATCCATCGACATCACTCATTAACCAAACCTCATCTGCCTTTATGCTAGAAGCTACTATTGTTGCAGTATAATCAGAACCACCTCTGCCAAAGGTAGTGATGTTTCCATGTTGATCGGCACCAGCAAAACCACCTATGACAGGTATGGTTTTTTTTGCCAAGAGCGATTCTATTGTATGAGATACACGAAGTCTTGTTGTATCCATAAGTGGCTTAGACTCTCCAAAATTTGAATCTGTCACCATGCCTACGTCTTTGCCTGTAAGTGCTTGAGCCTTAGAACCCAAATCACGCAATACAAAAGCAATCAGATTGATAGACAGTCTCTCACCAAATGATATGAGATAATCAGAGGAACGAGGAGTTACCTCACCTAGTAAAAGCATCCCATGAGACAATTCTTCCAGCTCAGAAAGGTCATTTTTCATCTTCTCAATCAGCTCCTTTTTTATTTTCGAATTTTTGACGCATCCATTTGCTATCTGCATGTGGTTTTTGATGATTTTTTTTGTTAGATTATTTGCAGCATCTTTATTGCCCTTTTGAATTAGAGTAGAGATTCGTATTAGATCATCTGTCACACCACTTATTGCAGAAAAGACAGAAATTATCTTGTATTGTTTTGATAATGAATGGATAAGCTTGGCAACATGTCTAATATTAGCAACAGAGGAAATTGATGTTCCGCCAAACTTCAATACAAGTTTCAATTCAGTATACCTGTCTTGATTGTCCTTAAATGCTTTAACTTTCTACTCGAGGTGCCAAGTAGAAATGAATTCTGCCTACGTTTGCAACTTTGAATTCTAGTCTCAATGGCATCTTGGTTGAATATTCACAAACTATGGTACCTGCAATAGTTCCCACAGCTTTTACAATGCTGTTAAGATATTCCAAGCTGTATGTTGCTGTACTATCTTCTTTGACATCAATCTCAGGCATCTCTGCCATTCCTTTTTCTAGAGTTATCACTGCCTCTCCAGAGTCTCCCCTACCAGAAAATTCTGCCTTGGAAGCAGTTGCGCTTATGGATAGATATTCTGATACCACCTGTACGTCACCCAAAATTTTATCAAACTCTGCAGATGTCACGCCAATCTTTGCATTGTATGAAATTTTTGGTAGTGGTGTATCTGTTGCAGAGCTCTCAATCAGTCTCATTTTGTATTTTTTATTTTTCCCTATTGTTACAAGTAATAGGTTGTCTTCAGAAATGCTGATCTCAATACTGTCTTTTTTATCTGCTCTTTTAATTAGCTTGGAAAACTCGTCTATCCTCACGCCAAACTTGACGTCATTATCACACTCATATTTTTCAAATGCAGAGTTTGGCCATGCTATATCTATGAGTGCTACGTGAGATGGATCCATTCCTCTAAAGGAGATTCCCTCAACAGTTGATTCAAATGTTGCTTCTTCAACAAGCGTGGAAATTGCAGAAATAATTGCCTTCCATTCGTCTGAGCCGCTAGTTTTAGCTGAAAATACCAAACTTAATCACATGTCTAATTTGTTCAAGTTAAACGTTATGCGTAGTTACGCCAAGTATAGCTACATTTGGTGCAACGATAAAACTGAGTGGTTGGTTCATCTGCACTTCTAGTTTGTAACATCCACCAAACAGCTTCGGTGTGTCCACATTTTGCACAATCGATTTTTATTACTGGTAGCGTTTCTTTTTTTTCGTTTTCATCTAAAATGTTGATGGTTGAAGTGCTTTCTCCTTTTTCCTGCTTTCTATGCTTAGCACCTTTTTCAGTATAGCCACACTTGGGACAATTAAAACTAGAATCAGCGCTGTCTTGTTTTAGACGCACCTCACATTTGGGGCAAAATTTCATTTAAGCACCCTTGATTTTTGAATTTACTAATTTCTTGAGTTCATTTGTATATTCAAGGGCAGTTTTTGTAGCCTTTTCTATTTCCTTTAATGGATTTCCTTTTGATGTGTTCACACGCATCAAACATTCCCTTGTAAGTGGATGCTTCATTACGACGCCAGCAAATTCTATGCCAGGTTCTTTGAGGAGTTCATGTTGCACTATGTATAATGTGCCAATATCAGATCTCGTTATGGTTAGGCAGACTTCTTTTGGAGAAGATTTTGTTATGGTAGCATCCATGCAATAAAAAAAATACTTATTGAGGATATAAATCATTATGATGCGTTGAGTGGTGAAAAGAGCTTTATCAGTGAGATCGAGCTTGAGAAATCAAATAACAAATTCAAAGAAGATGAAAATGTCGTAATAAATGTAAAATTTTCTGTTTTAGGTGCACTACGTGAGGCCTTTAATGAAAAAAATTGGGAGAGGGCATACAATAAACATGATAATGTATTCAAGCTAAAATATGCAGTGAAACTTTACACTAGTGGACTACGAAAACGTGATCTTGGAAAACCATTGAATACGTACAGAAAGGCTGCTATCTTTTGGACACGCAATCCCAGACTCACTCAAGTAGCAGAAAAAAAGATTTGGGTACAGATAGCAAAGAATTTTGAGCCATTTATTCCAAAAACGCAGGCAGAAGCACAGGAACTGCTTCTTGATTTTAATGAAAAAATGGAATTCAAAGCATCTGAGCTTGGAAGTGGGAAACACAAGGTAGAGGCCGAAGTTTTTGTTTCTTGGCTCAAACATGATTATACAGAGCCCTTTAGTGATAAATCACATTCTAAAGAAATTGAAATTGCAATAACCAAATAGGATATAAATAGAGTACATAGAGGAATTTTATGGCAAAATTTGATGGAATAAGAGGACAGGAACTGCTTGAAGTTGAAGACAAATCAGAAAAAGACAATGAGATAACATTGATCTTCAAGGACAATAGGTATCTGTTCATCAAACTTGAAAACGGAAAGATGGTAACTACATCAATACCTGAATAATTTACTTGTTAAGAAATTTGTGATAAAGACCTATTGCTATTTCCTGTGATTCTGACTGGATAGAGCCTGGTCTTTCCTTACGCACTTTGTCAATTGCGTCTTTTATAGAAAAATTATGATATTTTATAAGATAACAGGCAAGTATGGTACCAGTTCTGCCAACACCGGCAGCACAATGAACCATGGTAGGTTCACCGCTTTTGATTCGCTCGTGGATAAAGTCTATAGTGTGATCAATTTTTTCCATGTCGGGTGCAGAAAAATCTTCTGTAGGCACATGAAGATATTTTACATTTTGAACCCAAGATTCTGGAAGAGGATTTTCAGTCATTGTGATAACAGACTTGATACCTTGTCTGATAACCCATTGTAGTTCTGTTGAAGATGTTGGCATACCACTGCCTGCAAGTTTATTGTTAATGAGCCAACTAAAATTAGTTGGTTTTTTAGTTATCTTGCCGTGAACTTTACGCCATAAATTACCTGGTTTGCTCAATAAGAGGGGTTGAAGTTTTCCATATATTTAGACAACTAAGGCCGTATCAAACAAAGTTATCACTAAAGAAGGATTAATAAAAAGAAGTTAATGTCGGCCGACTAATCTACTAGTTCGGTCCAACCTTTGACGAATACAGAGTTTCTGTATAGTGGTACTGGTTGTCCTACAGTAAAGTCCATTGGTCTCATCCAAAAGATTGCCTTTGTTGGACAAACTCCAATGCATGCTCCATCGGAGATGCATCTTTCTGGATAAAAGACGAATGCTTTTCCTCTCTTCCAGCCCTCTACTGGTTTAACTCTCAATACGTCTGGTCCTAGTGTTGTGCAGATCTCTACACAGAGCGCACAACCTATACACATTTGTTCACCTATGTCTGGTAATATCGCGACTGGCATATTGACTCGCTAGTCTTTTCGCAACAGATCTTAATATAACTTGCTCAAAAAAATCAAGTTATAACGGCGTTTGACGATTTTATAACAGTGTATTGAAATTTGCGCAACCTTTGCATTCTACGAATTTAGAATGATGTTGCGTTAAATTTAGTAAAGATCGGTGTTTTTTTATAATTTGATTTTATTTTCAAATTCAGTGACAAACAAAGTCCATTGTGCACACATATTGGTTGAAAAGCTTAGCTTAGCACAAGAACTTAAGGCAAGAATCGCAAAGGGCGAAAGCTTTACAAATCTTGCAAAACAGTATTCTATAGACAGTTCAAAAAGAAGAGGTGGGGATCTTGGTTTTTTTTGGGAGAGGTATGATGGTACCAGAATTTGAAAAAACTGCGTTTGCGTTGGAAAAGGGACAGGTTTCTGACATAGTAAAAACTCAGTTTGGATATCACATCATAAAAAGATTAGATTAGAGTGGGATCAAGCTTGCTGGAATAACAATTTTTTCTTTATTATTCAAAAAGTTTAGTACTATTCCCCGTTCATCTTGTTCTAATAATATTTTTTGTGCATCGTTTGCCTCAATGAGGCGCTTTCCTGTAGGAGAAAGTATCCATCCTTCTTCTTTTTTGAATCTCACCATGCTGGCTATGATAACATAAGAATCGGTGCTTTGTGCCACACTCGCAAGCAACATAACATAAGAGGTAACAAGCCTACCAATCTCTTTTCTTTTGTTTAAGACATTAAAAAGACCGTTAAGGGAATCAACTATTATTACTGATTTTTTGATGCTTGATTTTACCAATACATCAGTTAGTATTTTATTCCATGTTTCAAAGGTAGGTTGGAATAAAGTAAGGTTTTGAGGAATGTGAAGCATTCCAGATGCGAGGTATCCACTATACAATAAATCAAGATCCAAATACAAAATATCAATTTTAGTGTCTTGTACAAGTTTGGCAATAAAACCTGCTTTTATGAATGGCTCAGAATACAAAACCGAATTAATCTTGGTATGTGAAAATATACTTTCTAAATTCAGAGTGGTGTTTTTTGCAGATTTAGTGTTATCATGATTTTTAAACAACAGCCTGCCTAGATACATTGTAATATAATAATGAATTTAGATTACGATTTTTCTCAAGATTTTCCATTTAAAAGTAGAATCTATCTTAATAGTGCATCAACGTCACTCATGCCAATTTCTAGCATCAAGGCGATGACTGACTTTCTTGTAACATATAATGAATTGGGACCTGATTCCAGCACCGCAGACAACTTTGTCAGAGAAAAGCTATTCCTTACTAGAAAGGCGATTTCACATTTAATAAAATGTAAACCAGAAGAAGTGATCCTCACCCAAAGCACAACT
Organism: Nitrososphaerota archaeon; assembly: GCA_052388195.1. Taxonomy (GTDB): domain Archaea; phylum Thermoproteota; class Nitrososphaeria; order Nitrososphaerales; family Nitrosopumilaceae; genus JBBDNF01. The sequence goes on from JBQTIK010000037.1 coordinate 22,010, forward strand.
GATGGAGTTAACATGGTTGCAAGTGGCTTGAAGCTGAAATCCACTTCTAACATTATAATTCGTGGTTCAAATCATGAACACCCAGCAAATCACTATCCATGGATACGTCTTTCCAGCAAAGTTCAGATAAGAAATCTAGATGTTAATGAAATTGGATTTTTTGAGCTGGAACAACTAAAACGGATGATTGATACTAACACAGATCTTGTGGTGTTAAGTCATGCTCTGTTTAATACTGGCGCAATTCTTCCGGTAGAAGAGGTTGGAAAGAAACTTAGCGAAAGTAACATTCCGTATTTTGTAGATTCTGCACAAACAGTTGGTTGTATTGCTGATGTTGATGTAAATAAAATCAAATGCAATTTCATGTCGTTTAATGGTTCAAAGTGGCTTTGTGGACCTATGGGAACGGGTCTATTTTATTGTAAAAAAGAATCAAGTGAACTTTTAGAACCCCTTCAGACTGGTGGTGAGTCTGCAATTTTTTATGAAGGGAAACTTGCATACAAGGAAATGCCGGCCAAATTTCAGGCAGGATTTCGTAATTGGGCTGGGGTGACAGGGCTTGAAGCATCTGTGGTTTATCTATTACGACTTGGGCTTAGAAATATTAGGCAAAAAAATATCAAGCTTGCGAACTTGCTACGTGTAGAATTGTCAAAAATCTCAGGCGTTACCTTGTATGGACCAGAGGAGTCAGAAAAGAGAACAAGTATAGTATCATTTTCGCTTCAAAACCAAGACCCAAAAATTGTCGTAGAAAGGCTCGAGAAAGAAAACATCGTTCTTGCTGTACGAGAAATCTTTAGTAAAAAAGTAATAAGAGCCTCAATGCATTTTTTTAACAGGGAATCAGAAATTCTTAAAGTTATTGAAGCTATTAAAAAAATGTAGTTATTGTTCTTGTTCTTCGATAACCATCATTGTTAAAGTAGAGTAGACTTTGTCAATTTTTCGGATTTTATTTGTGATAATGTTTCTTAGGTGATCCATGCTATCTGATGTAATTTTTACGACTATGTCATACACGCCATATACTCCTTGGACTTCATATTGAACAGCTTTACCTTCATTATCTAGTATTTCCTTGATTTTTTTAATAATCTCTACATCAGAACCCAAATCCGAATTTAGCAAAATATAGGTTGTTGGCATAAGGTAATTCCAGTTTAGACAATATTTAACCTTTGACTGAAATTATCAAAATTGATTAGTTACATGGACCAAATGAATTTGATGTCTCCTTTGGACCTTACGCTTGAAATTTCTCCAAAACTTCCAAGTTTTCCTGGGTCACCACAACCTCAATTCATTTCATGGGCAACAAATAAAATGGATGGTTACAATTTAGAACTCGTTTTTCTTAGCTCGCATTCAGGTACGCATCTAGACGCACCGTTTCATTTTCTAGATGGGGGTCTTAAGATAGATAAAATCCCCGTTAAACGACTGGTTTGCAATGCGGTTTTATATAAGGTTAAGAAGGGACCAAACGAAGCTATCACAAAAAAAGACATTCTTGAATTTGAAAAAAAACATGATAATATAGTTGCCAACTCAAGTATAATTTTTGCAACTGGTTGGAACAAGAATTTACTAAAGAAATCTTATTTTGAAAAAAATCCCGGCCTATCAATTGATGCCGCAAAATATCTCGTATCTAAAAAAATCAATCTGGTTGGAATCGATTCCCCAAGTATTGATCTGGGAAAAAACTCTAGTTTTTCAGTGCATCATGTGCTATTAAAAAAAGATATTTTAATTTTAGAGAATTTATGTAATTTAGAAAAAATTTCCAGAACACACTTCAAATTAGTTGTTTTGCCTTTAAAGCTAAAAGGGGCTACAGGTTCGCCTGTACGGGCAATTGCTCTTTAATAGACAAACTGGAATCTATTATGCTTATAATTTTCTGGAAGTTTTCCAGTTATAGGAATCTTGTTTCCACAAAACCTGCAGTTGTTATTCTCGTCCATGTTCCATCCTTGAATATCATAGCCATGCCTTTTGACTACTATGTTATTACACTGAGAGCAATAGGTGTGTTCTAGAGGGTGACCTGGTACGTTACCAAGGTATACATAAGTGAGCCCTTCTTTTTTTGCAACCTCATAGTGCTTTTCAAGTGTCTTTACAGGAGTTGGTTCGAACTCCATCATTTTGTAATCTGGATGGAATCGTAAGAAGTGTATTGGCATCTCGGGACCAAATTCGTCATAGATGAATTTGCAAAGCTTGCTCGCGTATTCTAGGTTATCTCCAACTTGTGGCACTATCAGGTCTGTTATTTCTACGTGAATCTTTGTTTTGTCTCTAATCTCTAAAAGTGTGTCAAAAATTGGTTTAGGATCAGGAACCCCTATGTATCTTCTAGTAAATTGCGGTTCTGCGCTTCCCTTAAAGTCTACAGTGATACAATCAAGAAATTCTCCCATCATCTTTACTGTTTCGGGAGTATCGTAACCGTTTGATACAAAAATATTGAAAAGACCTTTTTTTCTTGCAGCTATTCCACAGTCACGTGCAAATTCAATGAATATTGAGGGTTGGTTGTAAGTGTAAGCTATTCCGTGAGCTCCGTATCTTATAGCCTGATCTGCTACATCATCTGGCGTCATGTCAGTTCCTTCTACTTTTCGTCTTTGACTGATGTCATAGTTTTGGCAGTACTTACACAACCAGTTACATCCTGTGGTAGCTATGGAAAATATGCTTGTGCCAGGTCTGTAGTGTATGACTGGTTTTTTCTCTATTGGATCTACATTTCCTGAAATAACTTTTCCATATACAAATAGCTGAAGCTTTCCATCTGTATTTCCTCTAATGCCACAAAGACCTATCTGTCCCTTGCCAATTTCACAATATCTAGCACAGGCTGTGCATCTAACCTTCTCGTTTGGTAACTTTTCATAAAGTATTGCCTCTTTAGTCGTCATACATTATACTTGAAATTATCATATAAGCTATGATGTTACTACAGATATCTGATGTGCTTTGTCGGGTCTTATTTTGTTAATGGCGTTAACAAAATCTTCCTGAGTTATTTTGATGGATTTTACTGATTTTTCATTGGTATTCACAAATCGCTTTATTCCGGTCATAGCTGCCCTATTACATACACTAGCTATTTCTGCTCCACTAAATCCTTCAGTGTATTCTACAAGTTTTGTGAAGTCGGCATTATTAGCTAGTGGCTTTTTCTTTGTATGAATTCTGAAGATGTTTTCCCGTCCTTTTACATCAGGCATTGATACTTCGATTATTCTGTCAAATCTGCCTGGTCTGAGCAGAGCCGAATCTACTATGTCTAACCTATTAGTTGCCCCAATAACTACCACATTGTGCAGTTCTTCAAGACCATCAATTTCTGTTAGAATTTGAGATACTACCCTTTCAGTAACATGTGAATCAGAAGTGCCAGAACTCCTACTTGGAGCAATTGCGTCTATTTCGTCTAGAAATATGATACAAGGAGCTGCTTGGTGTGCTTTTCTGAAAATTTCCCTTACTCCTTTTTCAGATTCTCCTACCCATTTTGATAAAAGTTCAGGACCTTTTATGTTGATAAAGTTAGATTCAGTTGTGTGTGCTATTGCTTTTGCAATCAGGGTTTTGCCTGTGCCTGGAGGTCCATGTAAAAGAATTCCTTTTGGAGCAGCAACATCTGCGTGTTCAAATGCCTCTTTGTGTTTTAGTGGCCATTCAATAGCTTCACAAAGTTCTTCTTTAAGTGATTCTAATCCTCCAACATCATCCCATGTTACATTAGGAACTTGAACTAGAACTTCTCTTAATGCAGATGGCCTAACTTCTTTTAAGGCGTCTTTAAAGTCTTGATCAGTAATTATAATTTTTTGTAAGACTTCAGATGGTATCTTTTCTACTTCTAGATCTAACTCAGGAAGTATTCTTCGTAATGAGCGCATAGCGGCTTCTTTAGTAAGAATTTCTAAATCAGCGCCAACAAATCCATGTGTTACTTTAGCAATTTGTTCTAAATTGACTTTGTCATCAAGTGGCATCCCACGTGTATGAATGTCTAAGATTTCTTTTCTACCTGCTTCGTCAGGTATACCGATCTCGATTTCTCTATCAAAACGTCCTGGTCTTCGTATTGCAGGATCAAGAGAATCTGGTCTGTTTGTTGCTGCAATTACAACAACTTTACCTCTTGATTTCATTCCATCCATTAAAGTCAATAATTGTGATACTACTCTTTTTTCTACTTCACCAGTAACCTCTTCTCTTTTTGGTGCAATAGAATCTATTTCATCAATGAATACTATGCTGGGGGCACTTTCTTCTGCTTGTTTGAAGATGTCTCGTAATCTTTCTTCGCTTTCGCCATAGTATTTACCAATGATTTCAGGTCCACTGAGTGAAATAAAGTGAGAATTTGTCTCACCAGCTACTGCTTTTGCTAAGAGAGTTTTGCCTGTGCCTGGAGGTCCATATAGCAATACTCCTTTTGGTGCTTCTACACCCAGTTTTTCAAATAATTCTGGGTGTCGCATAGGAAGCTCTACCATTTCACGTATTTTTTGAACTTCATTTTTTAATCCACCCAGATCATCGTAAGTAATTCTTGGAATAGAGTGATCTAGTGTTTTGGTCATAGGTCCTAGTTTGAATTTGGTTTGTTCAGTTACTATTACTGGTTTTGAGGCTGGTGTAGTGCTTGTTACAACCAGTTGAGTTTTTCCACCTAATTGAGTTGTTACTACAAGTGTATCACCGGTGGTTAAAACATGACCAATATAATTGGCTTGCATGTATTCCTGTAATCCTTCTGCGCTCAATTTTTCAATTGGAGAGATAACTACATGTTCTGCCTCTTTTGCAACCACTTTTTTTACAGAAATTTTTTCGCCTATACCTGAACCTATATTCTGTCTTGTTATACCATCAATTTTTATCATTCCAGTGCCATAATCTTCGGCTGAACCAGGCCATAATTTTACGTGGCTTTTTCTATTACCTACAAGTTCTAAGATTTGACCAGTTTCCCAGTTGTTATCTTCAACAATTTTTGGATCAACTACCGCTATACCTTTGCCTACATGGCGTTGTGAAACTTCAGTAATTTTTAAAATGATTTCATTCATAATCCAATCACCATAAAAAATGGAGGGTTTATTCTACCTCCACTGTTTTACCTTTTGGTTTTTCCTCTTCCTTTAGCTTGAACCTTACTTCTAAGATTCCATTAGCATGGGTTGCTTTTACAGAGTCTTCTTCAACCTTGTGTTTTATTGGTACTTTGGTGTGGTATTTTTTGTCTCCATGCTCTGCATCAAGATTTATTGTGCGTCCTTCGACTACAATTTTGATATCCTTTTTCTCGACACCGGGCATTTCTGCAACAATTTTTAGAACCTTTTCTTTATCATCGACTAGCACATCGACTAAAGGTTCTCTGGCATCAGCTGTTGGAAGGAGACCCGGTCTTACATTTCCATATTCTTTTACTACCGGCTTTCCATCAGGTCCTATCGTAACAGTATAGCCGTAATAGTAGGGACCAAAGGTCTGGGTGCTAGTTGAATCTTTGAACTCTTCAAAAATGTCCTCTATACCCATAAATGGTCTAGACATTCTTCGCCAAAGGTTGTCGAATTCATCTATGTATATGTCATAATCACCTATAGTTTGTAATATTTATGACATTATTTAAGTATTATGGTGATGTATAAGGATAATTACATAATACTATTAAATCTGACAATACTTAATATTTCTAAATGCGGGCGACTAACATCACTGTACCTGACGCTGTTCGTGATATTATAACCAAAAATCGCTCTATTTATGATTGTATAAAGATGGATTTGATAAACTACACGGCACTAGCAGTCAAGATCCAAAGAGATGTGGCCACGCAGATTGGTGGTCCAGTAAACCTAAACACAATAGTTGTTGCAATCAAGAGGTTTGCAGATTCATTTGAGAAAAAAGATGAGGTTCAACAAGAGCCTGTTTTAAAGAATGCGAGACTTTCATTAATAGACGGAATTGCAGATATTAAATTTCCAACTGGTGATTTTGGAATAAATGATACCTTAGATCTTATGAATAGAATTACCCAGATCGATCCTGACTATGAATTCTTCAGGCTTACAGATACCTTTAGCGTATTAACTGAAGATATCGATGATATAAGAAAATTATTAGCGTCTTTCCCAAATCAGAATAACATATTCCAGACCGGCTTGGCAAAGATTAGCATGCAAATACCTGAAACACAAAGCGGATCAGATGTGGTTTCCTATGTATCAGAAGTTCTTCATAGCAATGGGATAGAACTTGTTAACGCCTTTTTTGGTCAGGATAATATTGTCATAATATTACATCAAAAGGATGCGGCTAGAGCCTATGAAATTTTGCGGTCAGAGACTACAAGATAGCCAAAGCAAGTATTACTTATTTTAAATTTTAAGATTCAAGAAATGTAGTAAATTTATATCTATACGCCCAATGCTTCTGGTTTGGAGATTTCTAAAAAGACCTTGTCACCCACGGAAAGGCCAAGCTGTTTGTATTCATGCATATCTAGCTTGATTGATGTTATACCACCTGGCTGGCCAAAAACTCCCCCCGACATCATCTTGTTTAGACCTTTTACCATATCATCCATATTCGTAAAACCCATCACATTTGAGCCAAAAGGTGACGTGGGCTGGTTTTGTTCCCTAAAATCCTTCGGGTTAGACAGTGAAACTACTACGTATGGAGCCCCATCAGGCGCCGCATCTATACGTACTACCACGTATTCTTTCTTCATATACGGTAATCTAGCTTTTTATGATATTTTACTGTTAGCCTCTGGGAAAATTGTCATTTTTTTGATTTTAGCGAGCTATTAATTCCCAGATCTTTAAGCCAGCTTGTCCTATTTCTTTATCCCATAGGATATAACCGGCAAATTCGGGTTTTAGGGTAAATGGTAGAAAATAAGAAGAGAATTTTGATCCTAGGTGGTGGCTTTGCAGGAATAGAGTGTGCACGAAGACTCGAGTCCTATTTTATACATGATGTTAACATTCAGATAACTTTGGTAAGTGAAGACAACTTTTTCCTTTTTACTCCAATGCTTCCACAGGTGGCTTCTGGAATGATTGAAACAAGACATATCATTACGCCAATTAGAACTCTTTTCATAAAAACTGAATTTTATGAAAGTAGGATAAAAAACATTGATCCATACGGCAAGATTGTAACTCTTGAAGGAACCAGTGAAAGACGTGGTATTTCTCTTGAATATGATTTTCTTGTTCTAGCATTAGGAAGTCAGACTAACTTTTTTGGAATTGACAAAATGGAAGAAAGAGCATATTCCATGAAGACTCTAAACGATGCTGTAGTTTTACGAAATAGAGTAATAGACATGTTAGAACAAGCAGAAAATGAAGATGACCCAATTCTAAAAAAAAGCCTGCTTACTTTTGTAATTGTTGGAGCTGGATTTGCAGGAGTAGAAACTGCTGGAGAGTTAATGGATTTTGTACTCGACGCAAGAAAACATTACCCACATATAAAAAGAGAAGACATCAGGGTAATCATTTTGGAAGCTGTCTCTTTTATTCTACCAGGTTTTAATGAAGGTCTTGCAAAATTTGCATTAAAAAAATTAACACAACGTGGAATTGAGGTGAAACTAAATACAAAACTTTCTAGCTTTTCGGGCACTGAGGTAATAATTGAAGATGTGGCTGCGTCTACCAAAAATCCAGTCAATCAATCCAATATTGGAGCAATACAGACAAGAACCCTGATCTGGACTGCTGGTGTAACTCCCGTAGATACTATAAAAAAATCTGTCTTTAAGACAAAAGGAGGAGTTATTGTAAATGAGTACTTAGAGGTTCCTGACTTTCCTGGAGTTTTTACTATTGGAGATTGTTGTACTTTGATTGATCCAAAAACTCAAAGACCGTATCCTGCCACTGCACAAAATGCCCAAGAAGAAGCAAAAGTTGCAGCACATAACCTACGAGCTTTGATAAAAAAAGAACAAAAAAAGAAATTTGAATATTCATCAAAAGGACAGATGGCAGTAATAGGAAAGAGAACTGCCATAGCCACAATTTTTGGTATACACCTACATGGCATTGTGGCTTGGTGGCTTTGGAGAGCAATCTACTTTTCTAAGATACCACGTTTTGACAAACGGGTCAGGATTTTACTTGATTGGACTATAGATCTGTTTTTTGATCGTGATATTGCTAGACTCAAAGTCCTTCGACGTGAAGCACCTAAGGACTATAGAGAGCTTGACGAAGTTGATGATGTCTGGTAAAAAGGCAAAGCCCCCCCTTTATCGAGTCATTTTGATAAAAACAAAATATGATTTATTTTTTTAATCTATAGATTACAAAGACTGGTACTACAAAATACATTCCTACATTAAGTAGTATGATACCAATGCCATAACCCACCATATGCGCCTCGGAATCAATATTCACATAATTCAGAATTGAAAGAGAACTAATTAGAGGGGTTATCGTAACTTTTACTATTTCTTTAAAGATGGGGTTTTCACGCTCCCACTGAGCTACTGTAGAACTAAAACTATAGTAGAACTGGTTAAAGACAGTCATAAACGCCGTACCTGAATATGTCTTCATCAGAATGTTATCCCTTGTTTCTCTCAATAATTGTACTTGTGGTGCTAGGTCTGATCCAAATGCAGCGGTAGCTATAAGACATCCTCCACCAGGAGCTGAAGTTTGAGTCATGTCTTCTTTTGGTTTTGATGTAGTCTCAAAAGAGTCTACAACTGCATCAAAAGTTGATAGATTTGCGTCAAAGTTCTTTTCTTGGTTGGCATATGTAATAGTATAGAACTTGTCGCCACTTTTTATGATAATTTCTTTATACTTTAGGTGGAAAAGTCTGTCGTTTATTACAAAACTGCCTTTTGCGTCTGTAACATGTGCGTTATAGCCTTTGATGTCGTTGGTTTTCTCTGAAAGAATCTCTAGTTTTCCATCGTCAATTAATTTTTGTATGTTTTTTCTGGTATCTTTAATGTGGTTTTCAAGTGAGGTATTGTGTTTGTCTTCAATAAGAAAAGAGATCACTGGGGTAAATCCATCAGTTGTAGGACCTACTAAAACGATGTCTGGTATCTCAGGTCGTGTCTTTTGTGGTTCTTGTGCCACCCATCCTTCTGGGGCATGAAAAGAAAATTCAAACGCCGTGCTATTGTAATTACCCTTTTCATCAAGTATGGAATGTGTGATGATGCGTTCTGGATCTCCAAGATTTAGTGGATTTGGAAGTTCGGAATAATTTATGATCTTTATGCTACGGATTTCTGCATCCTCATAGTTAAGTGGAGAATCAGCTGCTGCACCACTTGCTGGATCACGATTTGTTTCAAGCGAGGCAATCTTGTCAAGCACATCATAGCTTTCTTGAGTAATCAGTCTACCAAAGACTGTGTATGCACCATCAAGAAAAGTCGAGTCTTGGTGCACTATGAAAAACTGTGAGCTTGCGCTGTTTGGATCAGCTGCTCTTGCCATCGATATGATTCCTCTCTTGTGTTTGATGTTGTTAAATTCTGCATCAATATTGTAACCAGCATTACCGGTTCCCCATTGTTGTGTCATGTTATTGTCTTTTGACAGGGGGTCTCCACCCTGAATCATAAAGCCTGATATTATCCTGTGGAATTTTACACCGTCATAAAATCCACTTTCTGCAAGTTTGATAAAGTTCTCAACCGTCTTTGGAGCGTCTTGGGGGAAAAACTCTACTGTCATATTTCCAAATTTTGTCTCAATTACAGCTACTTTAGAGTCTGCAAAGTTTTGTGGAATTGAACTTGCTAAAAGTATTACAATTAAGCTGATTGTAAATATCTTAAAGTGCAATATTTAGGATGATTTGAGCTCTTCAATAAAAGCCAATTGCTAGACATTGGTTTTTAATGAGCAAAATTTAACAGGTTTTATGGATTTAGATGAACATATCCAGACTCATCTCCTTTCCGTGTGGAGAGAAGAGAAGAAATTTCTAAAACGTGGAGCCGAAGGAATGCTCTTTTTGACTGAGAAACATTTGATGTTTGTAACAAAGACCCAAGCAAAATACAAGTGGTGGGATCCTGCAGTGTTAAGACAAATCCGCACATTGAACAAATCGAAGGATACCATGATACAACATGATGGTTATGGTGATGAAGAACTAAGACTAGATCTAGAAAACAAGTCAAATGCGGAAATTTCTTATGATCAAGTCTCAAAAGTGGATATTGAAGAAAAACCTTGGGGCAGTGTTTTGAAGCTTGAAATTAATTTTGGCAATAAGACAAAAAAGTATCAGTTTTCAATTGTTGAGGGTTGGGTCAAGTATCCAGTGAAGGATCCTGTCAAGTTTATGAGAGTAGATTGGACCCCGGTTGTAGATTATATTAAAAGCAGACAAAAAATCATGGAGTAAGATATGAGGGAAGTTTATGCAGTTGGAGTAGGCCCCGGTTCTCCTAGATATATCACGGATGTTGTAAAGGAAGTCATACTTTATTCTGATATAATTATAGGATACAAATACACCCTAAAGACAATAGAGAGACTTTTGGTAAACAAGGAGGTATATGAAATAACTATGCAAAATCAAGAAGAGATCTACCAAAAGGTTGCAAAAACTTTGGGAGACAAGACTTGTACTATTCCGTTTACGGGGGATGTAAATTTTTCAGAATCCGAGGTTGTTGATAGACTAATTGAGATATTTGGAAAAGTGCAAATCATTCCTGGTATTAGCTCTGTTCAAGTGGCAGCTGCTAAGGCTCGTGTTCCTTTAGACAAGAGCAAAGTGATTACCATGCATGTAACTACAAGCATTGAAGAAAAAAAGCTCGAGCTACAAAAGGCGCTTTTGGATGGATATAATGTAATACTTGTTCCAAGACCTTGGCCAAAAGACCCATCAAAGCATTTTATGCAAGCAGATATAGCTTTCTATCTAAAAGATCATGGATTTGATACTTCAAAGATGAAGATACATGTCTTTGAGTTTTTGACAACTGATAAGGAGACTTGTTTTGTTGGAACTGTAAAAGATTTGGAGGGTAAGCAGTTTTCTGATCTTTCGGTAATGGTTTTTGATCAGACAAAACCTCAATCATATATCAATTTCAAAACAAATTAAGTAAAAATTTTAAAATGCTTTTACTTGTATTTTTGGGCTTTTTCTAAGGCGGTTTCTGTGGTTTTGAGTGATTTTGATCCTGTCTCAGGAAGTGAGACGATGACACCGTCCATCCAGTAATATGTTGTGTCAAAGAATCTTGTGATTCCTAATTCATTTATTTTAACAGTAAATGTTTGACCTGGAGCAATGTCACCACTATCTATCTTCCCATCAGGCTTGAATGGTTTGCCAGGGGAAAAGCTTGCAACACCACTCATGATTCTGTGAGATACTGTATCATCATTTTTCCAGACAATTGTGGTACCAGGAGTAATCTGGATGGTAGATAAAGAATAGTATTGTATGTTGCCAAGATCAGATGAGCCAAGTAAGATGCTTATCTGAACAGTTTTTTCTTTTGGTGTCTGTTGTTGTGTAGGAGTTTCCCCAAAGATAAAACTGCTTCCTATGACCTTTGCATTGTAAATTAATTTTGTTGATTCACCATTCTGAGTTAGTTTCCCTGTGATAGTATAAACAGAAGCGTCTTTGCTATTTTGAACTAGTCTTGCAAGTAGTGATAAGGAGATTCTGTCACCATTTATGTTCTCAGCATTTCCTGATAAGCTGATAAATCTACCGTTACTAAGTACCGTTCCAGTCCATCCACCAGAAGCAACATAGTCATCATTTTCTAATGATATCAAGCCATCTTGCAGCGTTACCTTCATTCTAGTATTAACAAGATTCCCAGTTGAAAACTGTAAGTCAAGCCTAGAATCATCAATGGATTCCTCTGTGGCAGCAAAGCCACTTCCCTGTAATAGGTATTTACCGCTAGCTAGAAGTTCAGAGTCTGCTTGATGTAGTGAGCTTGCAAGTAAAACTCCTGAAATTGTAATTAGCAGTATAATTCCAAGTTTCATTAGTAAATTAAAACTCAAAGTTCTATTTAATTAATGGCCTAAATTATTTAGACAGGTTAGGCAATTCCAGGCTGTTTGTCCCGTCTCATAAGACCATCCATGTAGTTCATTTGTTGTTCCATGAACTTTTTCCTTTTCTCTTCTTCTTCCAAATCCTTCATATCAAGAGGTGTGATCTTGAGAAGTTCAAAGAGTGTAGAAAGAATCATCTGAGCTGCTTTTGGTTGAATGACATTTGGATTGTCTATTTCGCCTAAAATGCAAATGCTGTCAATGTTTTTTTCCTTTGCTATACCAAGAATCAGACCGTTAAAGCCGGTTATTTGACCCTTGCCGTCAAGTAATGTTATATTTTGTTTTTTTAAGAGATCAAGTAGTTTAGTTGATGTTGTTGCCCCAAAGATTTTAGGCTCTGTTGGACTTGGTTGCCTTAGAGCTGCACCAATGGAGAAAAGTGTGCCAACTTTTAGCTTTTTTGCTATATCAACCACTTCATAACATATCTCATACAGTCTTCTTGGATCTGATGGGTTAAATTCACCAGAAAAAATTACCAAATTTTCTTTTTCTGAATAATGAAATTTGTAGCTTGATTGGTTGTACTTTACCAAACCACCTTCATATGAGACAGCAGGTGGCCAGAATGCATAAAGCTCGGCAAATAGTTTTGTTTTTAGTTTTTTAACAAGAAAATCTATTCCAATGCCAGCTACATTTCCCATGTCGGGCAGTGCTGCAATCATGTTTGGGTTTTTTAGTTTGGGCAGTTTGTGTATTTTAAGACCAAGCATTACTGCTTGATATTTTATGTCAAGATAAAAATGAATCTAAGATTGTGGTAGATTAAGATCTGAGTCAAATTGTTGTATCATTGCAAACTCTAGAAACCCACCTGCAATTAAAAGTGCTATAGCTATTCCTATTTCAATGGCTATCGGACGTATTTCTTGTTTGATTGGATGTTTTTTAATTATGATTTGTATTAAAAGGAAACTTCGTGACATTCCTATGGAATAGGAAACAAGCTCCATCAATCCAAAAGGTGAAACCAAGAGTAAGCTGAGTGGTGGTATTTCAGAAAGCATTGGGGTTGTTTTTACAAGAGCGTTAAAAGCGACGCCTGTAGTCCATGCGGCATAGGCACCCCAAGCTGCACCAAAACCAGGTACAAACATTGGTAATGCAATGACAGTGTTGTGTAGAAATATTCCTATTGCGTCAATTCCTTCTATTGCCTTGTTAAATTCTTCAAGAAACGCCATGGCTTCCTCATCAGATACTGGTGTTTCTGCGCCAATCGAATAAGCGATAAGAAAAACACCTACAAAGATTAGAAAAATTAAAACTCTTTTTTTTCCGATCATGTTCTTGTTTTAAAAAAACTCTATTTGAGGGTGTTGGTTTGAGCAGATTTAATTAAAAGTGTTATTATTTGATTTTGATGAATGAGGATGCAGCATCTGCTTTAAACTATGCATTAAGTAGAGGGTTCCAAATTCATCCAGATGCATATAAAATTCTTGAAAAAATTGATTCAAAGGAACTTGAAAGGATAATCAAGCAAGTAGTACGTGAAAAGGCAAAGCAAAATCTGTTTTTAATAAATCAAAATGATTTGAAGGTGTTTGTTGACACACAGATTGATGAGAGTATTGAGGATAAACATGTAATTTTATCAGACCCAACAAAAAAAATCACCTCAGCTGAAGGAATTGAGGGTTTTGGTGCACTTTTTGTAGATAGATATTCAAAACTTTTGAAAATAATTCTACAGAGATCACAAGCAAAAAAACTATCTACAATTGAGACTGTAAAGGCAGGCAAACCAAAAGATGGGGTGTTTGTCGCGGGTTTAGTTATGGACCGAAAAATAGACAGAGGTGTTACTAGGCTTATATTTGATGACCCCAGTGGTTCGCTTGAGACGTTGGTTTTCGATAAAGATTTGCAGACAACTACAAACTCGCTCTTAATAGACCAGTTTGTAATGCAGCGTATTAGTACTGGGAAAAATGGTGGTTTTATCACAAAAGAAGTTGTTGTACCAGACATACCAGATCATGTAGCAAATCGTTCAAAAACAGAGACGTACGCTGTCTTAATTTCAGATCTGCATGTAGGTAGCAAATATTTCATGGAAAAAGAGTTTGAGAGTTTTATCTTGTGGCTTTCAAGCCCAGATCCGGTTGCAAGAAAGGTTCGGTTTGTTTTAGTTTGTGGTGATATAATTGATGGGGTTGGGATCTTCCCAAACCAAGACAAAGAGTTGCTTTTAATGGATATTGGCCAGCAGATGGAAAAGGCATCTCAGTTGCTTGATAAGATTCCAAAACACATCAAGGTGTTTATAGTTCCTGGGAATCATGATCCTGGTCGCAGAGCATTACCACAACCTGCCATACCAGAAAAACATAACCTGAATTTATGGAATAGAGAAAATTTTTTCATGCTTGGTAATCCCTCCATGGTTGAGTTAAATGGTGTCAAGATCCTAATGTTTCATGGCCAGAGTTTGGACGATGTTGTTGGGACTACACCCGGCCTTAGCTATTCACAACCAGCAAAAGCAATGCGAGTTTTGTTAAAGGCAAGACATTTGAGCCCAATTTATGGAAAACGAACTCCCATAGCACCTGAGCTTGAAGATATGATGGTAATAAATGAAATTCCTGATATATTCCACTCTGGTCACATTCATGTGGTAGATTTGGATATGTATAAGGGGGTCTTGATAGTAAATTCTGGCGCTTGGCAGACCCAGACACCATATCAGGTAAGTAATGGAATAACGCCAACTCCTGGCATTGTAGTCATTGTAAACTTGGCAACACTCAAAGTTTTTAGAAAAGACTTTACGGAATAAAATTCTGTTTTAAAAAAATTAGTTCTGTTTGCTAGTTTGTTTTTTAATTATAGTATGTCTGCTAGAATTATGTCATCTTTAAATGCATGTTTTACTATGTCGGGTTGAATTGTTAGGTTGTATTTTTTTGTCCTTCCATGCATTCCTTGGTGAATGATCTTTCCTGTAATTATACCAGAAAGTTCTATGTCGCCCAGAATTTGAGTTACCCTTCTTTGAGTAATCTCTTTTTGGCGAATTGTTTTGCAGAGGTTTTTGTAGGTATGATATATCTCCCCAGTCGATGCGCCGTTTGCCTTCATGACTGCTATTATGAGCAACTTCTCATGAAGTGGATATGAGTTTAGTGCTGTAGTTTCTTTATCCTCTTCCATTTTTTGAGAAGCTCTTCGTATATGTTCTTCTTTTACGGAGTCGGCTTGCTCTCGTTCAGCTAATTCTCCAGCAACACGTAGGAGGTCAATTGCTCTTCTTGCATCACCGTGCTCTTGACCTGCCATGGCAGAACAGAGGTTGATTGCAGCTTGCTCTACAGCGCCTTCAATAAATGCCTCCTTTATTCTGCCAAGTAGGATTTGTTTGATTTGTTCTACAGTATAGTTTGTAAAAACAATCTCTTCTTCACTAAGACTGCTTAATACTCTGGGATCAAGTCTTTCTTTGAATGTTAGGTCGTTTGAGATTCCTATGAGTGTAAGTGAGCCTGTCTTGAGTCTCTCATTAGCTCTCGTTAAATTATACAAAATGTCTTTCCCTGTTTTTGAAATTAACTCTGCAAGATAGTCAATCTCATCTATCACAAAAACTGCGTTGTAAGAGTTTTGTTTAATCGATTCTAAAAGCCTGTTGAATACCTCACTAATTGAGAGACCGGTTGTGGGTAGTTCTTTTTGTGTTTTGAGTCCCAATTGCCTGCCAAAACTTACTAGAAGGCCATATAGAGTGGTCTCTTCTTTTGCATTAGCATATACCAGTTTTATTGGAAAATCGCTTTTTTCAACTCGTTTTTGAATTTTAGATAAAACAGTCTTTACTACAAGTGTTTTTCCTGTTCCAGGTTTACCATAAACAAGCAGGTTAGACGGTCGTGATTTTTTAAGAATTGGTAACAGTGATTGTGTAACTTTAGCGAGTTCTTCATCCCTATGCAAAATTACCTCTGGGATAAATGTAAAATGCAAGACGTCTCTTTTTCTAAGTAGGGACTTACCAGTTGCTACATTGTCAAGAAGCCGGTCTACAGGATCATGGTTTGCCAAGTACCCCCACACCTACATTTCTTCTCTGTCCACATATTGACTCTATCTTAAGTTAATCTAATTAGAATAGAATCACTAAAGCAAGTTTAGTTTATCATTAATTATTTTTATTTTTCTTAAAAAAAATTTTTTAATAAAGCTAGAGTGGAAAGCACGGTGTGTGGGTCTGTCTGGAATTAACTTAACAATTGTTAAGACCGTGTTAAGATAGAACACCCAAAAGCCGGTTTTAACCCCCATATTTCCACTCCAGGCATGAATTATCTTCTTAACATTGTTAACTAGGCAGGGACGACCCCCATATTTCCACTCCAGGCATAGTTTTTAATACATAGTGGAGCCATTATACAGGACGGCTGTTAAAGTGCAAAAAACTACTAGGCGTGGGCTAGGCAGTGAATGTTAACAAACCCACTAGTTAACAAATCTTCTTTGATCTGTTCAAGTGTTAAGGTGTTAACCCGATCGATCACAATGGTAAGAAAGAAGATTAGAATTGACTTGGAGGACACTGAAGGAGCTAAGTATAACTTTAGTCTAGAAGGCAACGTCACAAGAGAAAAAATGCTCAAGATATTCGAGTTAATGGATTTGATAAATATAGAGGAAAACCAAGAGGGGTCACATATTTTGGACTCGGTCGGAGCCAAAATCTGGAACACTGTAGATAAGTACTTTCCATTAGGTAAGTTCACCTCATCGGCCATTCTTGAGAAATACGAAGACGAGTATGCTGAACCTATCAAACTTAGCATAATATCCACATACCTGGCTAGATTTGCCTCAAAAGGCAAGGTAGTAAGAACAAAACAAGGCAGAGAATGGGCCTATCAAATAATTAAAATCCCACAAAAACAACACAACTCTTTCCTAAACAAATAGGTCTTAAGAAATTATTACTTTCTTTATAACAAGGTGGTCTTGGTTCATTATCACTTTGACATAATCACCTTTTTGCAGCTCCAAAAACCTCCTGAACTGTTTTGGGATTGAGATTGTACCACCAGATGTGATCTTAACCAACTCCTCATTCTCCTGAACAGTCATATTATTAAATAATTAGTTTCTATATTTAAGATTTTATAATTTTAATAATATAATAAAATGGATGGTATTAGGCCGGTTTGGTAATGGATTATCAAATTTTTACTATTGGAGTGTTGCTATTTTGATCAGACCGATCTTAGCTTTACCCTTGTCAGTTATGTAATAAGTAAAGGGTTTGGTTTTCATATTCCGCTCCACATAACCTTCTTCAAAAAGTTTCTTCATCATCCTTGACGTGTGCTCCCTAGTTCTACCTATTGTGATTTGTATGTCACGTGATGTCATTGACTTTTCTGTGATTAGCTTCAACACATAATCTACAGCATTACCAAAGTTCATGTTATGCATACGTTCCTTAACCTCCTCTTGAGAGCTGGTACGCAAATCTTGCTTTGCATGCCTTTCTACACTCTTCAATAATGGTTCTAGCACCTGGTCCTCTCTACCCAACTCTAGGGAATCCAAACGTATCTTCATATCAATTAATTGGTTCTCATAATACTGTAAGCGCTCCAATTGAGAACCAAGTTGATCCGCCCCTGTTCTTATGAGGGGTTTTACCTTGTTGTATATCACAATGGCAAAAAGGCCGCTTAGAAACGCTACAAAAACACCAATCATCACACCTACGTCAGGGATTTCTACTAACATCACACAACTTGACCAACGATTGTGATTTACCATGTTAGAGCAGCTTTTTTTCACACACTACACATCAATCACAACATCATGACTGCCTTGGAATATACTGGTTTTTTATGCATGAAATAAACCACATCACACTCTACAAGCGCGGCGAAGTAGCTCTTCAATCACTGTGATGATCTCTTCTTCCCTTTTGGGGAAAACATCACTACCTTGTATCACAGAAACCTGCTGGGAAAGCCTTGACATTAACTCTATATCCTCAGGAAGAAGCACTCCAAGACCCCTAAGCAGGATTACAGAGTAGTACAAAGCCAGCAGCTTCTCTCTTGACTGCCTTACTTGCCTGAAATATGCTCCTTTTGTTATACTAAACTGGCTTTTTTGTAGGTCTGACTGATTTAGAATAATTTGAATTTGTCTTTCAGTAAACAATGATTTTTTTATAATTTGTCTTATTATATTATTAAAAATAGGATCGTGCGGCTCCACCATAGCTATACAAATCTGTATACTAGGTTCGAATTAAACTTTAAAAAGTTCATGATTAAGCAGTCTTATGACAAGCGTAGAAGGCTATCTTAAAACCACTCTTAAGAAAAAGAAAGCTTTGCTTTTCATTCTCATTGATTCTGAAATATCTGAGATAAAACCCACAATTGCACTTGCAAAGAATGTTGAAAAGATTGGCGCCTCGGCAATTCTTATTGGTGGCTCATCTGCTACAGATCAGCTTGGTATGACCGAGGTTGTCAAATCTCTAAAAAAATCACTAAAAATTCCAATCATCCTCTTTCCAGGTAATGTGACAGGTGTTGTCCCTGGGGCTGATGCAATTTTATTTAGCTCACTTTTGAATTCCGAAAATCCATACTTTATCTCACAGGCCCAAGCATTGGGAGCACCAAACGTCCTAAAGTTTGGTCTTGAGGCACTTCCAACAGCTTACATCGTGATAGGTGAAGGGACCTCAGCTTGGTTTGTGGGAGCTGCAAGAGGGATACCATTTGATAAGGCAAACATAGCAGCCATGTATGCTCTTTCAGCACAATACCTTGGAATGAGATTTGTCTATCTTGAGGCAGGTTCTGGCGCATCATCTCATGTGAAACCAGAAATGGTAAAAGCGATCCGTAAAGTCTTCAAAGGATTTTTGATCGTAGGTGGCGGGATACGAAACTCTCAAACCGCAGGTGAGCTTGTTAAAGCTGGAGCCAATGCCTTGGTTGTGGGAACGTTAGCAGAAAAAAATGGCAGTCTTAAGATTCTAGCCGATATCATAAAAACCATCCAGAGTGTAAAGAGATAACATGTCTGAGATTGTAGCATTCCGACTCCAAGAGACCCCAATGCCTAATTATTATCTTGATTACTATACCAAAATCTCAAAAGAGGTCTTTTCTACCTTTGAGAAGGCCGCTGCTGCAAAATCCACTCTTGCCGATTCATCTGGAATGGTAGAACCAAAAATTGCATTTGACTTGGCAGATCGTGTCTCCAAAATGCATGAGATTGATGTTACTGATAACTTGAGAGCCCTAATACAAAAAACCACAAAAGAATTTGCTGCCCTAAATCTTTCTGAAGAGATTGCGCGTGGTAAGTATTCTGGACTAGATGCTACACTGGAAGAAAAACTTGATTTGGCAGTAAGAGTAGGCCTTGCCATCGTAACTGAGGGAGTTACTATAGCTCCACTGCAGGGGATTCACGAAGTAAAGATAAAGAAGAATCGGGATGGTTCTGAGTATCTATCTGTCTCTTTTGCTGGTCCTATCAGGTCAGCTGGAGGGACAGAGGCGGCCTCTACTATGTTGATTGCAGATCATGTCAGAAAGATTGCTGGTCTTGCAAAATATGAGGCAAATTCTTTTGATGATGAGACAGGCAGATTCGTTGAGGAGTTAAGACTCTATGAAAGGGAAGCGGGGAACTTCCAATATCACGTTGCAGATGAGGATGTTGTTGCTGTGATATCAAATCTACCAGTAGAGCTAAATGGTGTTGATACCGACCCAATAGAAATTGTCAGTCATAGAAACATGGCTCGCATTAGCACAAACAGAGTAAGGGGCGGTGCACTTCGAGTTCTAAACGACGGTTTGATCGGAAAGTCAAGAAAGTTGCTAAAACTCATTGAGCTATTCAAACTGGATGGGTGGGACTGGCTAAAAGATCTTAAAGGAGCAATCCAAACTGGTGACGAAGATGCCGCCTCTCATAGGATGAGAGAGGTCATAACCGGAAGGTCTGTACTTTCAATGCCAAAAAAAATTGGAGGGTTTAGACTCAGATATGGTAGGGCATGTAACACAGGCTTTGCCACAGTTGGGATACACCCTGTTGTGGCGGAGATATTAGACCACACCATAACTGTTGGAACACAGATCAAACTTGATATCCCAGGCAAAGCCTCGACTGTTGCCTTTGTAGATTCACTTGACACCCCGGTAGTTAGGCTTGTAAACGGAAATGTTGTAAAAATCAAAAACACAGCTCATGGGATCAAACTAAAAGGTCAGATTGAAAAGATCCTCCATCTTGGCGACATTCTGATTAGCTATGGTGATTTTTTAGAAAACAACGCTGAACTTGTGCCTACCGGATATGTGGAGGAATATTGGATAGAAGAGCTCAAGACAAAACTTGCAAAATACGAGTCACAGGATC
Organism: Nitrososphaerota archaeon; assembly: GCA_052388195.1. Taxonomy (GTDB): domain Archaea; phylum Thermoproteota; class Nitrososphaeria; order Nitrososphaerales; family Nitrosopumilaceae; genus JBBDNF01. Next base: position 42,559 of record JBQTIK010000037.1, read on the forward strand.
CAACTCTTTTGCAATACATTTCAAAAATTCCAAGCTTGGATGAGGCGTTTAAAATATCATTTGATTTTAACCTGCCACTTCATCCAAACTACCTGTATTTTTGGGATCATCTATCATCTCAAGAATTTGAACAGATTCTAAAACCAATAAGTGCAGAACCAGACTTGATAATCTACCAAAAAAACTGTAAACAAATCCTTGAAAAACTTGGCATCCCACATGAGATTGCAAAAGATTCAATTCTACTAAAAACAACTGAAGCTAAGATTTTCTTTTATTTGCTCTTTAGAAAGCCAATTAAGTTTGATAGCTCCCTGACTGTTCCCCAAATGATTTCACAAACATCTGGAATAAAGATCTGCAACAAGTTTTCTACTGCAGTAGGAGTAAGGGTAGGTAGGCCAGAAAAAGCTGCACCACGAAAGATGAAACCACCAGTTCACACACTATTTCCCGTGGGTAGTAAAGGCGGGGCTTCACGTGATTTAGTCAAAGCATCAAAACAGGCCGACTTTTACTGCAACATCAGCAATCGGATTTGCAAAAACTGTAACGAACTATCAATTGGCATAGCTTGTCCAAAATGCAAAAGTAAAACAACATTGGTTTTTATCTGCCCCATTTGCAGAGCTGAGCTTGATTCTAATTTCTGTTCAAAATGCAAGAAAAATGCGGTTTCACATACATACAAGGCATTTCCTCTCAAAGAACGGCTTTTTGCTGTACAGGAAAAGACTGGTATCCGAGTTCAAGAGCCATTTAAGGGAGTAAAAGAACTCATAAATCAAGACAGGATAGCGGAACCTCTCGAAAAAGGCATCATAAGACAGAGTCTAGGCCTCAACGTATTCAAAGATGGAACGATAAGATTTGATGCAACAAACGCACCCCTTACTCACTTTAAACCAGAATGGGTTGGCACCTCATTAGAAAAGCTTGCAGAGCTTGGCTATACCCATGACACTGATGGCAAACCGCTTGTCAGGCCTGATCAACTTGTTGAGCTTAGAATGCAGGATGCTATCATTCCGTATGAGTCTGGGGAATATTTGGTTCAGACATCTCAATACATCGACAAAGAATTTGAAAAGCTATTTGGTCACTCGGCTTTTTACAAAGTGAAAAACACCGATGATCTTGTTGGGCATCTAATAATTGGATTAGCTCCTCACACCTCAGTTGGAATTGTTGGACGAATAATTGGATATACAAACACACATGTGTGCTATGGTACACCTGTATGGCACTCTGCAAAAAGGCGTGACGCAGATGGTGATGCTGACTCTATTATGCTTTTAATGGATAGTCTACTCAACTTCTCAAGGCAGTTTCTGTCAGACAGAATAGGTGGGCTTATGGACGCACCTCTACTAGTACAACCCGTAGTTATGCCACAAGAGGTGCAAAGACAAGCACACAACTTTGAGGTTGCAAGCACCCTGCCAATCTCGTTTTTTGAAGCAACTTTGGCGCGACAAAAGGCAAGTGAGGTAAAGGATGTTGAAACTCTAAAATCAAGACTTGAGACAGAAAAACAATTTTACGGATATGGCTTTACTCACACAACATCAACTCTTACCACATCAAGATCTAGGAGTGCCTATTCCACACTCGGCTCAGTTTTGGAGAAGCTTGACATGCAGATCAGGACTGCAGATATGATTAATGCCGTAGATTCTAGCGAAGTTGTATCAATGGTTATGACTACACATCTTTTACCGGACATCATGGGTAATCTACGGGCATATTCTGGGCAATCATTTAGATGCACTGCATGTGGTGCAAGCTACAGAAGGATCCCTCTTTCACAAAATTGTACGGAATGTGGTAACAAGCTCATCCAGACTTTAACAAGGCCCTCCGTAAACAAATACCTCAAGCTTGCAAAGAGATTGCTTGACAAATATGAAATTGATCCATATTTGAGGGGAAGAGTTCTTGCTCTTTTAGACGAACTAGAACTAGTGTTTGGAAAAGAAGACAGTGATCAGGCTCTTCTTACCGACTATGCTTAGTGAAGTTTGATGTACTCATAAGCACCAAGCTTGTTATCAAAACAATAGTGAACTTTTTGGTAGTTTTTCCTAAATGATTTTACTTCAGCTGCTACTTTTTGCTTGTCTTTTTTGTCCACCACAACTTTTTTGATGAAGCTTGCAACCTCTCTCATTTCTGATTCCTTCATGCCCAGCCGTGTCAGCTCGGCAACACCAAGTCTTATGCCACCTGGATGAAAGTAATTCCTTCCAGCCTTTATATCCCCTGGTATAAGTTGCCTGTTTACAATTATGTTTGCTTTTTCCAGATCAGCCTCAATTGCACCACCGTCACCAAATGAAAGTATGTTTACCACGATTTGGTGGGATTTAGTAAAACCATGTTTTTCAGCTAACACCCCAAAACCAAATGAGTTTAAAGCTTCTGCAAGTGCCTTTGCATTTTTTATTACCTGAATTGCATACTCCTTGCCGAACTCGATCATCTCTGCAAATGCAATTGCTTTTCCAGCTACATGGTGCAGATGATGATTGCTTGTCATCCCAGGAAATGTGGCCTTTTTAATCTCCTCTGCATACTTTTCAAAGGAGACAACCATTCCTCCCTGCGGACCAAACAAAGTCTTATGAGTACTCATGGTCATAGCATCTGCTCCTTCTCTCAAAGGATCTTGGAACTGTTCCCCTGCAATTAGGCCAGCAACATGGGCTCCATCATAATTGACAAAAATCTTGTATCCTTTCAGAAAGTCTGCAAGTTCCTTAACTGGGTGTGGAAACAAAAAAACAGATCCGCCAAACATAGCCATTTTTGGAGTTCTGCCAGCTTTTTCAAGCTCAACTACTTTTTGCTTTGTCTTATCTACATCAATTGACATCTCTTCTGCGTCAAATGGATAGAACTCTATGTCTAATCCATGTACAAGACCTGCCGTTCCGGCATGCTCTTTTTTACCATGAGATATGTGGCCTCCAGATGGAATTGAAGGTGCTAGCATCACATCACTTGGATTTGTAAAAGCGGAATAAACGGAAAGGTTAGCTACAACACCAGAAATTGGTCTTACATCAACAAACTCTGCCCTAAACAGTTCTTTTGCAAGCTCGATGCACTTGAATTCTACTTTGTCAATGTAAGTGCAACCAGCATAGACGCGCTCGCCTGGCCAACCTTCGGCATATCTATTTGCAAAATCCGAAATTGCAGCTTCTCTTACAGCAGGGCTGGGAACGTTTTCACTTGCAATGAGAGGAATAGAGTTTGCAAACCACTCATTATGCTCTTTTAACATGGAAAGTACTTCTTTGTAAGCTTCTTTTGGTGAGGACGCCGTCATGTCGTGTGGGGTCAACTTTCCTAATTTAAAAACATCGGTTGAGATTTTTGGGAAAATTTACTTGTATACTAGAAACTAAAAACTTAGATTCTGATAAAGATATAAAAAGGGAACAAAAGGCTTTACTGAATTATGTCTATACAAGCTGCCCAAGGCGGAATTCCGGTTGTAATTCTAAAAGATGGTGCTACCCAGACTAAGGGTCGCGAAGCTCAGAAAAATAACATTACTGCTGCAAAACTAATTGCAGACATTGTTCACACAAGTCTTGGTCCAAGAGGAATGGACAAGATGCTTGTGGATTCTCTTGGTGATGTAACTATAACAAACGACGGTGCAACAATTCTAAAAGAAATTGATGTTCAACATCCAGCTGCAAAGATGCTTGTTGAGATTGCAAAAGCAACTGACAATGAAGTCGGAGATGGAACCACCTCAGCCGTCATTATTGCGGGTGCACTTTTAGAAAATGCTGAAGCTCTGGTAAATCAAGAAGTTCATCCAACCATAATTGTAGACGGATACAGAAAGGCAGCTCAAAAGACAATCCAACTTTTGGAAAAGCTAGCAGACAAGGTAGATCCAACAGACAAAGAAATTCTTGGCAAAATTGCTAGAACTTCAATGCAGACAAAGCTTGTCAGAAAGGACTCTAGCGGTTTGTCTGATATGATAGTAAAATCCGTACTTGCCGTAGCTGAAAAAACAGATGATGGATACGCTGTCGATATAGATGACATTAAAGTGGAAAAAAAGGCAGGCGGTTCCATAAAAGATACTCTTCTCACAAAAGGAATCATTCTTGACAAAGAGGTAGTCCACAGTGGTATGCCAAAAAGGATTACCAACGCAAAGATTGCGCTGATTAATAGTGCATTGGAGATTGACAAAACTGAGTTTGATGCAAAGATCAACATATCAAATCCGGACCAGATGAAGTCGTTTTTGGATGAAGAAAATAAGATGATTAAAAACATGGTAGACAAGGTCATTGCATCCGGCGCAAATGTCCTATTCTGTCAAAAAGGAATCGATGACATTGCTCAACATTATCTTGCAAAGGCTGGTGTACTAACAGTAAGGAGAATAAAGGAAAGTGACCTAACAAAGCTTGCCAAAGCAACCGGAGCCAGAATCGTAACAAATCTTGATGATTTATTTGACAAAGACTTGGGTGCGGCAGAAAATGTAGAGGAAAGAAAGATTGAGACAGACAGATGGGTTTTCGTGGAAGGCTGTAGACATCCAAAGGCAGTAACCATTCTTGTCCGTGGAGGCTCACAAAGAGTTGTTGATGAAGTCGAGAGATCGGTTCATGATGCACTCATGGTTGTAAAAGATGTTATAGAAAAGCCACTGATCGTAGCTGGTGGTGGCGCACCTGAGACCTATGCTGCAACAAAGCTTAGAGAGTGGGCAAAGTCACTTGAAGGACGAGAACAGCTTGCTGTAGAAAAGTTTGCAGATTCACTTGAAGTAATTCCACTTACACTAGCTGAAAATGCCGGTATGGATCCAATTGATACTCTCACATCACTCCGTTCAAAACAACTGAAAGGAAACAAATGGACTGGAATAGATGTAATGAAAGGAACAGTAGCAAGCATGCACTCTAGTGATATTTTTGAGCCACTTTCTGTTAAGAATCAGATTATTTCATCTGCCACTGAAGCTGCATCTATGATTCTTAGAATTGATGATGTGATTGCAGTTACAAAATCTCCCAGTCCTCCACCTGGTGGTGAAGGAATGGGTGGTGGTATGGGCGGTATGGGTGGCATGGGTGGCATGGGCGGTATGGGTGGAATGCCACCAATGGACATGTAAGTCTCATACAAACAAATTTCAAAGACAACTCATCAAAGGTTTATTTGCCGATTCTTATAACGAAATTTTATGCAAAAAGGCGGTTCAAAAATTCTTATTGGCGTAAAGTATGTTTATTTGATATTTTTCTTTGCGCTACTTTCTGGACTCTTTTATCCCATAATAGAAAGCGGCGCAAATGCAAATGGAGTCATTATGGGAGTGATTATTCTCTTTATTGGTCTTTCAGGAGCATTATGTCTATACAAAGCTGGTACATCCGATAAAAGACAAAAAACATATCTTATTACGGGATTTGTAATTCTAGCTATATCATTACTGCTTGTTTTTTCAGCCGCTGGAAGACTGTAGCTTAGATATCAAAATACAGATAAAACTCATGTGGATGGGGTCGTATAGATATCTCACGAACATCCTTTCTTTCTAACTCTATAATTTTGTCAAGTACCTCATTTGTAAATATTGGGGCTAGGAATTTTCTGTCACTTTCAAGCGAATCAAGGGCTTCCCCAAGATTTGCAGGTAGTGATTTGATTCCCTTTGCTTCGCGCTCTTCCCTACTCATCTTGTAGATATCTTCATGAACTGGGTCTCCTGGCTCAATCTTCTTTTTGATACCATCAAGTCCTGCAGCAAGTACGGCAGAAAAGACAAGGTAGGGATTTGAGGAAGGATCTGGCGCTCTGAACTCTAATCGCTTTAATTTTGCATATTTTTCTCCCCTAAAGTGAGAGGGGACTCTTACTATTGCAGATCTGTTGCCTGTACTCCATGCAATGTAAACAGGCGCTTCATAACCTGGAACCAGTCTACGATAGGAATTTGTTGTCGGTGCAACTATTGCAGCTAATGACCTTGCATGATTCATTATCCCACCGCAAAAATATCTTGCTGTCTGGCTGATCTCTTCTTTATCATCCTTATCAAAAAAGGTATTTTTGCTGTCTTTCCAAAGACTGACGTTTGTGTGCATACCAGAGCCGTTATCCATCGCAATTGGTTTTGGCATCATTGTGGCAACCTTACCATACTTTTGTGCAACATTTCTTACTACATACTTGTAGGTCTGTGCGCCATCAGACGCATTTGTTAGATAATCATACCGGATATCAATTTCACACTGCCCCGCGGTTGCAACCTCATGGTGATGGTTATCACACAATATGCCAAAATTTTCGTTTAAATGTTCAACACACTCATTTCTAAAATCGGTTAATGTGTCAGACGGAGTACTTGGATAGTATCCCTCCTGCAAACCCATTGGGTATCCTGTTCCTTCTTGACTCCACGGTGCTTCTTTGGATTCTATTGAATATGATTGACCCTTGTATGGTGTCAGGACATCCCAGTGGATCTTATCAAAGACGAAAAACTCTACTTCTGGACCCCAAAAACTATGGTCAAATCCTTGAGTCGTGAGGTGTTTTTCTGCCTTTTGTGCTATGGCTCGCGGGTCTGTATCGAGTCTGCCTTTATTCCAACCCCAGTAGACATCACAAATCAATCTAGCAGTCTTACTATTTGTTATCCAAGGAACGACTGCAAAGGTGTTTGGATCGGGCTTAAGCACCATATCAGATTCATCAACAGTTGCAAATCCAATAATTGAAGAGCCATCAAGCTTTGGCAATCCATCTTGCATTTGTTCCTGCGTAAACAAGTTAGCAGAAATTGTTGTATGATGAAATCTTCCTGTCAATCCGGTGAATTGCAGATCGATAAATTTTACTTGCTCATGTTTTATTTTTGCAAAGACTTCGTCAGCTGAATAAGAGATCGAAGTTGGTTCTCCACCAATCACTTTATATGGCAATTTGGTTCCTTGATCATACCACGAGGAGTCGGTCATTTAAGGATTATTGGGTGTGCAAATGTCTGAAATAAAAAAAATTGACGTAAGTTCAGTGTATAGTATCTTACAACGTGAAATAGAAAATGATTCTGTCCAAGAAATTGATCCGCAACTTTATTCTAACATAGCTGAGTTACTTGGCAAGCTAAAAAATCAAGGATATGATGGAATTGAATCAAGGATAAAAGATTCACTTGTTCAGATGTTAAGCGACATGATGTCACTTCTTTTAAAAATAAGAATTGAAAAGGCAATAAAATCAAATGATCTTGATTACACCAATTTACTTGATGAGGAAAGATACATACTAGATTCTGAAGATGAGCTACGACAAAGAAAAGATACAATTCTTGAGGCAACACTAAACGGTAGACTAAAACTTCTTGAAACAGTAGCTAAAAATCACAAGTCAAGGACAATCGTAGTGAGATTCTTAAAATCTATAGACCAAATAGTAGGCTCAGATCTTGAGAAATATGGTCCTTTTGAGGCAGAAGATGTTGCCACTCTCCCATTTGAGAACGCACGTGCTTTAATTACTAAAAAAATTGCTGTAAAAGTAAGCTGGGAAGACTAGAAATTACCTCAACTATTTTTGCACAATAAATGTCACACCTAGGAATAGATATTGACTTTTATTTTTTGCTCACCGTATACCCCGTTGCAGCACTCTTTATTGTAGAAATTGTCTGTAGAGTAGCAAAGATTCCATCTTGGATAAAACTTGTAGCTCAAGGAATAACATGTGTCGGATTTGGAATAGCATACGTTACTTTGATTGTAGCACACTGGATTACTGCGGTAGTCCTTTTAGCATTATCATTTACACTATTTTATCAAGCCAGAATTGCTAAGATAAAATCAGGGCAATCAATTTAATCCCTGAATTTAACAAGGTTTCCAAAAACACATCAAAACATATTTACAGAATACATTGTGATAAACAACAGATTTTCAAAATGCTCAAAGATAAAGTAGCAATTGTAACTGGCGCAAGCAGTGGGATAGGATATGCAACTGCGCTTGCTTTAGCAAAAGAAGGAGCAAAAGTAGCAATTGCCGCAAGAAGAACCAAACTATTAGAACAATTACAAAATGAGATTACAAAAAATGGTGTCGAGTGTTTAGTTGTTCCCTGTGATGTAACAAAACGCAAAGACTGTGAATCACTAATAGACGCTGTTGTAAAAAAATGGAACCATGTGGACATTCTAATTAATAATGCTGGCATTATGCCACTTAGCTTCGTAAAGAACGTAAAAGTTAATGAATGGGAACAAATGGTGGATGTCAACATAAAAGGCGTATTATTCTGTACTGCTGCAGCAATACCGCATATGATTAACCAGAACTCTGGTCATATCGTCAACATATCTTCAATCGCAGGTAGAATTGTATTTCCTGCTGGCAGTGTTTATTGTGCAACAAAATTTGCAGTGAGAGCATTTAGTGAAGGCCTACGACAAGAGCTGAGTACTAAACATAAAATCAGAGTTACAACCATCGAACCAGGAATTGTAGCAACTGAGCTTACAAACACAATCACTGACAAATCGTTGGAGTCTTTTCTAAAATATGCACAAACCATAGAAACTTTACAATCTTCTGATATTGCCAGCACTATATTGTTTGCACTAAATTCTCCACCACACATGAATGTAAATGAAATTATGGTAAGACCAACTCAACAAGAAAGATAAGCAGTACTGGTGATATCTATAAAATCCGCAAACATTCTGATTCTTGGTGGTGGATTCGGTGGTCTTGCAGCTGCAAACGAGCTAAGACAGACTCTATCATCTGATTTCAAAATCACGCTAATTGATAAAAAAGATTATTTCATGATGGATCTTGTAAAACTTTGGATCTTAAATGGCACAAGAGAGTTTGAGTTTTCAAAAAGACCGCTGCAACCTATAGCCAAAAAGGGGATTGATTTTATCAATGAGGATATAATCAAAATAGATCCAAAAAGCAGGGTTGTTACAACAAGAACAGAAGAACTAACTTATGACTACCTTATCGTTTCCCTTGGCGCAGATCTAGCGCCAGAACAAATTCCTGGGCTTTCAGAGCATGGTCTAATCTTGTATGAGATCAGAGATGTTCCAAAAATTCGTGAAGCAGTCAAGAAAATGAAATCAGGCAAAATAGTTATGGCCATAATGGGCATGCCGTACAAGTGCCCTCCTGCTCCGTACGAAGCTGCTCTTCTCATCAAATCAATGCTAAAAGATTCTGGGACAGCTGAATCAGTTCAAATTGACTTTTACAGTCCTGCACCAATTACACTTCCAGCTGCAGGGCCCCAAGTAAGTGAAGAACTTTTACAGCTACTAAAATCAAAAGGCATTAACTTTCATGGCTCCCACAAAACGATTTCAGTTGGAGCAAACATACTCAAATTTGAAAATTCTGAAACCAATTTTGATCTTCTTATAGCAGTTCCTCCACACAAGGCTCCGGCAGTTGTTGTGGAATCTGGCTTTGCACAACAAGGTAAATTCATACGAGTTGATAGAAGCTGTAAAACAAATTTTGAAAAGGTGTACGCCATAGGAGATGTAAACGAGATAATGGTTACAGATAAGATCGCAGTTCCAAAAGCTGGAATTTTTGCAGAGGGCGAAGGAGTTACTGTTGCCAAAAACATTGTATCACAAATAAAAACAGAACAAGAAAAAACAATCTTTGACGGAAAGGGAGGTTGCTTTGTTGAGGTTGGAAAGAAAACCGCAGGATATCTGGAGGTTGATATGTTTGCCACTCCTAATCCTGTTACTATATTGAAGCAACCAACACAAGAGAACTTTATGGATAAAGAAAAGTTTGAAAAAGACAGACTTGCTAAATGGCTATGATTTTCTTTTCTCTTTTCCCAAATGATCTAACATTCCTTTGATTCCACCATCAAGATCCTACGATTTAATAATTTCACTATTACCCCTCAACTTGAGGGGCCGTAGTCTAGCTTGGTTATGATGCCAGCCTGGGGTGCTGGAGATCGCGGGTTCAAGTCCCGCCGGTCCCACTATTTTCAGGCAATCTGGACACAAACTAGTTGCAATTCATCCAATATTGTCAAATTTCTGTAGGCTTTTCCACAAATACCAAGTTGCTACACTGCGATAGGGTTTCCATCTCATTCCTATCTCTTCGACCTCTTTTGGTTTTGGTAGTTCTGGTAGTGAAAATGCTAACTGAACTCCCTTTCTTAATCCCAGATCACCAACAGGGAGTACATCTAATCTTCCACATGAAAAAATCAAAAACATCTCTGCAGTCCACCGTCCAATTCCCTTTACTTGAGTAAGATGTGCAATTATTTCCTCATCACTCATTTTTGATAAAGTTCTGATATTAAGATCGCCATTCTCAATTTTTCTTGCAAGATCTTTCAAATACTCAACTTTCATCTTGGAGAGTCCAACAGAGCAAAGCTTGGAATCTTTTGTGTTTAAAATCTGAACAGGTCTGGGAAATCTTGGGTAGAGTTTTCTAAACCTTCGTGTTATGGCATTAGCTGCACCACTTGCAAGCTGTTGAGATATGATTGCCTCAACTAAGGCAGCAAAGTGATTGTTTCTCCTTTTTATTTCGAAATCTCCCACCCGATCAATAATTTTAGCTAGCTTTCGGTCTTGTTTTAGAAAGCGAATTGCTTGTTGAACAGTCATCTTCTAGTTTGGCTCTGGATGTATTGTTACTACTGCATTTTTGATCTGGCTTCTGATTTTATGCTCAATTTCAGATATTATATCATGAACTTTTTCAATTGAAAGATTTCCATCAAATGAACAGTCTATATCTATTTTGAAAACATTTTGAAGCTGAAAAGTAATCACCCTTCCTATTTTTTTCACAGTTGAGTATTCCTTAATTATTTTAGTAATTTGTTCTTCTACTGTCAGATTTTCAACGGGAGGGCTCTTTGGTATTGCAAGGTGAGGCTCCAAATGTACCGTAATGTGATTTATGTTAGAAACAGCGCTTCTAACCTGCCCCTCTATCTCATCTGATATCTTATGTGCTTCTTCAAGTGACATGTTTCTATCTACCGCCACATGCAAGCTTATGAAGA
>JBQTIK010000038.1:0-7522 GCA_052388195.1 Nitrososphaerota archaeon
GGTTTATCCGTTTTGAGGATGAACTTTTCGTTTGTTATAGATCCTTTATGTTAGCCTTGACCTTTGCAATAAGTTCTTTTGGTATTTCATTGAACCCATTGTTAGGCAGCTTTTAATCAAATTGATCCGATAAAAAGCGTGATCTTAGGTGCTTTTTTAACTAATGATCAAACTTAATAGATTTTTGTCTTGTATCATTTCTAATGGTAGATGTAATTCGCACTATCAACAAAGTTGGCAAGTGGTCTGCAAACAGATTGGTTGGAAGAAGACGGCCGCTAATTGCAGTCTTTAGTATGACACATTACTGCAACTTTTACTGTCCGATGTGCCCCTTTGGAGATCCAGACAAGGAAGGCCAGCTAAAATTAGCAAGAAGAGACGATCTTAGCACAGACCAGTGGAAGCTAATCTTTGACAAGGTTTCAAAATATTGTATCTGGTCTATAATAGAAGGTGGTGAGCCAACAAGTCGCCCTGACTTTATGGAGCTTGTAAGATATCTTTATGGTTTGAAGATGCCAATCACTTTGATTACAAATTGCTCGCTATTGCACAAAATTGATCTTGATGAATTGAAACAGTACATCCAGTTTATCACCTGCAGCATTGATTCTGTGTTTGAAGAATCATATTGCAAGGTGCGCGGTGTTACCCCACAGACATATCATAAAGTAATGGAAAATCTCCAGCTGTTAAACCAGCATAGTGTTCTTCACTACTTTAACAGCGTGATTACAAAATTCAACACTGAAGAATTTATCACACAGTCTTATTTTGAGCAGGCAAAAAAGCTTGGAGTAAACTCTGTGTCACTTACCTTTGTTGAAGACAGATCCGATGTCAACTATACACTGCTTCCTGATAGAAATACAATGGTAAAGATATGCGAAAGCGTACTTGACCACATCAAAAGTGGTAGATATCCAAAGGTCATGATACCACCACAGTACTTTGAACAGATAATTGAGCATGGAAGGGGCGTATTTGATGAGTGTGGTGTGTGGAAGAGCATCTTTGTGAACGAGAACGGCACTGTCATGGTGCCATGCTGGAAGTACACCGACCCACAAAACTCGTACAGTCTGCTTGAGAAAAGCATAGATGAGATTTGGAGTGCACCGCAATGGGAGATTGCAAAGACATGCCATGACTGCGAAGTGCTTGGTTGTGTGTGGTACTCTTCCCAGCCTGTTACCACGTTTGCACAAAACTACATGCGAGGTCTGTCAAAGATGATAAATCAGCAAAAGCCTGAGCTTGCAAATGCCGTTACAAGCTAGACAAACGAGTCCAGATCTTTTTTCATCTTGAATCTATTTAGTAGCTTTAGTTGGTTTGAAGAGAGGTTTCCTGTCAGCTGTATTAGTTGCAGTGAGTTTTCTACAGCGTTGCCGCCATAATGGTTGTTAAAGTATCCGTAAACAACACTTGCCTTTTCTTGCATCTCTTGCAATTTTTTTGCAAACATGGAAATTTCTTGCTCTGAATATTTGTAATCATACCAGATCTTTTGGCCTCTTCCATGATATCTGACAAAGGCCCAGTCTGTTGTAAGCTCTGTTGCAAGATCTAGCGGAGAGTCTGTTATTACACCTGAGATCTTGTAGCGTTCAAGAAGTGTGAAGGTATCTTTTTCTTCCCACGACTTGTCCCTAAACTCTACTGCGTAAGAAAAATCAGGTGGCAAAAGCTGGAAAAAATTTTCCAATGTTTTGGCTGATTTTTTAGTAAAGCTTGGAGGGAGCTGAACAAGAACTGCGCCAAGCTTGTCAGAGTCTGACAGTGGCTTTACCAAATCCAGAAATTGTGTAATATCATCTTCTATGTTTTCAAGTCTTTTTTTATGGGTGATGAATTGAGGAAGCTTCAGTGAGAACTTGAAACCAGCAGGCGTCTTTCTTATCCAGCCTTGCACCATCTCGGGTTTAGGCGAGGCATAAAAGGTAGAATCTATCTCAGCTGTGCCGAAAATTGAGGAATAGTACTTTAGTTTTGGTGTGCTTTTAGTAGGATAGACTGGACCTACCCACTCATCGTATGACCATCCAGATGTTCCAAGAAATGTCTTTGCCATGATCTAATCACAATGCATCTCATTAAGAGATGTAGGATTTGCTTTCACGCTTAGAATTCATATCGGCAACTCGTAAGGGTTCTGGCAACCATTCGTTTTCTTTGATTAGTTCAGTTACAATTTTTGCCGCAGATTTTAGGCTGATTTTGTGACCCACACTCACAAAGATCTTTTTTTGTTTATTTTCAATCACTGCTCCAAGTTTTTTACCATCAAGTTCAACAAAATTTCCTTTTATCGTACCACAAAGAAGACTCTTTGCAACACCAATTGTGGGCTTGTTTAAGGTGATACCAAGATAACAGGCCAGCCCGCACCTTCTTGGGTGCAGCTGTCCGTGTCCGTCTACAAGCAGGAGATCAAAATCATTCTTTAATAATTTCAAGCCAGACATTACAGGCTCAGCTTCTCTTAGCATCAAAAGACCTGGAATGTATGAATACTTAACAGCGGTTTGTGTGTTTATGCATTCAACTACCTCCACAGTTTTTTTGTTTATAACGACAGCAGAGCAGAATGCCATATCGTCTTTGTAGGATACATCAACTGCACAGACATTTTTAATCTCTGAAATGGAATCTTTTGTTATCACTTTTTTGGCAAGCTCTTCTTGTAGTTTTATTGCCTCAGAATAAGACGCGCCATTGTAAAGTTTGTTATGACTAGAACGCACCAAAGTATAAATTAAATTCATTAATTTTAGTATTGAGATCAACATAGCATGCCTAAAGTAAAAGTAGAGAAGACCATAAAGGCTGAAAGGGGCAAGGTCTTTAGCACCATAACTGATTTTGAGAATCTTCCAAGCAAGCTCCCAGAATTCTTCAAATCAGTCAAGGTGGTGAGCAAGGAAGGCAATACCATAGTCGTTGAGGAATCAGCCAAGATGGCTGGAAGAGACATCACACAGACAACAAAACACATTCTGACACCACCAGAAAGACACGAGGTTTTCATACTAGATGGAGATGCAAAGGACAGCCACATTGTAGAGATATACGAAAGTGTTCCAGAGGGCACAAAGATAACAATCGATGGAGACTTTAACCTTGCAGGCAAGCTAAAGCTTGTAGGATTTTTGGCCAAGGGTAAGATTGAGAAAAGTATTGGCGAAGTTATGGATGCACTTGCAAAGATGGTCGAGTAGTTTCTGTTCTTATAGTGAAAGGATGCCAACTTAATTTTTCAATAGGTTTGCATGACAACACTTTTTACGGGACCGACGGTGATGGAATCAGGCGTTCTCAATAATACCTAAAAAATACCTGCCTATAATTGCCGGCGTGGCTGCAGCGATAATAGCTACAACCGCAACATATGCATATGTCATGCCAATTGACCTGTCTGCAATGCCAGCTCAGCAAGATGTAGATTCCACATCGATTATCACAGGACAAGACGCTCAGGCATACAGAATCAACACCCAATGTGAGATGGTTTTTGCAATGGTAAAAGGCCAGTATCCTAATGGAGAAGAGATGCCTAGGGTTCAGATAAGTTATCTTCTTGAAAAATATCCAGACGAGTTTAAACAATGGAAAGAAATTCTAGAAGACCCACAAAAGAGAACAGAGTTTGTAAAAGATGTTCCTGACGAATTCAACCAAGCTCTAATCCCTATAATGATGAAGGAATCCTTGATAAACCCTGATCTTGAATCTACTGCAATGTTACTTACAGATCCTATGAGACAGTCAAAGCTAAACCAAATCTATGATGAAAATAGCTGTCAAGAGTTCTTTGATAAAAGACAAAACAGTACCCCCTAGCTTTTGGTTATTGCAATTATTTTATTCAACAAGATCTTAGTGCAAGTCTGACCTTTACAATCACGCTGTAATAATGGTATAATGCCCATATGATCTCTATGGGTATTCGCTAGACTGTTTTTTCTTCTCTGTTTCTTCTCTTTCTTCTTCCATCTTTTCTTTCATTGTTTCCCTATCTTCTTCCATCTTTTCTTTCATTGTTTCCTTTTCTTCTTTCATTTTTTCTTTCATTGCTTCCCTTTCTTGTTTTAGCTTTTCTTTAATTTCATCTCTTTGTTCTTTCATCTTCTCTACCATTGCCTTTCTTTCTTCCTGCATCCTCTCTTTCATTGTTGTCATGTCTTCTTGCATTTGAGTTCCCATTTCACGAAGTTTAGCTTTGGCTTCTTTCATCATCATTATCATCTCCTCTCTTTTCTCTTTGAATAATTCTTTAAAGGCCATTCTACTTTCTTTGTAAGAATCTTTAATCTCCTTTAGTTTGGCTTTGCACTCTTGTCGTACCTGAGCTCTGTTTTCAGGAGTTGAATTCATTATTTTTTCTCGGCATTCTTTGATAGCAGCAACTGTCTCTTCTCTTTGCATCTTAAATAAAGATGCGGCGTCTTGGACAAAGCTTGAGACTTGCTCTCCTAGGTTAGTAGTTGTTGTGCCAGTCTCTTCTGTTGTTGTCTCGGTCTGATTTGATACCGTAACTTCAGCTTGGTCTGTCACTCCAACAGACTCGGTCTGATTTGTCATTGTCTCTTCTGTTGTTGTCTCGGTCTGATTTGACACCGTAACTTCAAGTTGGTCTGTCATTCCAATAGGCTCTTCTTCTACTTCTTGAGCAAACGAAAATCCGACTGGAAAGAGGGCTCCCATCACAAGAAAAATTGCAAACACGATGCCTGCTTTTTGCACGAGATCGAGATCGCTCTATACTATTTATGGATTACGCGCGATTTATACAGTTTGAGCTTGTTTTCTTTACGGCATTCCTTCAGGGGCATGCAACGCATCTTGCTTTAGCTTTAGTGCCTTTTCAATTATTTTATCATGGTTGGCATCTGATTCTGTAGTAATGTATAGTAGATGTTCATCATCAAGTGGCATGACAATGCGTTTTATTTTCTCGTAGGCAGCCAAAACGTACTTGCCTTTGCCAATTTTTCCTGCAAACTCACTTCGAGCTTTCCACGCACTAACAGCTAGCTCAAGTGATTTTTTGTTTTCTTCTGTACTTAGTAGATTGGTTACGCCATCACGGTGAGCACTGTACAATATTTTTCCATCCATATCAAAAATAGTAGCAAATCGAATCTTTGGGTCTATTCTCATTATATTTTGGTGGAGCGATTTGTAATCCGTATCTCATATGAAAATGCCTGCAAAGGATAAAGTTTTCTTAAGCTAAACTTGCGAGCTGGCGCTTCTTTGCTGTCACTGCAAATGGTGCCAGACAATGTGTTACTTTAATCTCAGACGCTTGTCAAGAACTCGAAGTTCTCTAATGTCAGTGATCTCTACAGCATCGCTTCTTGTGATCAATCTTGAAAGCTTAGGATTGGCTTCTTTTCCTAATTTGATTACCATTTTTCCTTTGTGTGATATGCGTAGTGTGATGTTTTGCTTCTTTAGTTTTTCAGCAAATTTTCTAGCTTCACTTAGTTTTGTGAATATCTCTTGGGTTGAAGGAGTGTTAAAAGAAAAATCTATTATATCTATGATTTTGTCGTTTCCATCAGCAACTATTTGTAATGATTTTGTTCCATTTTCACTTACGTAAAGGCTACCAGTCCTTATACCTTTTATTAGCTTGAGAGATAACTCGTCTAACATTTTAAGATTCTAACCTGCAGTGATTGTTATTTTGCCGTTTATTCTTACCCGAACTGGTGGGATGGCGATGCCCTTATTCTCCGTTGCAGTCTCGCTTTCAAATGTCAATCCATTAAAGTCATAGGTGATGGAAGTGTGCTTTTCAGTCAATCTCTCTAGAATTTCTGCAAGTAAGGTAACCCATTCTTTTTCTTTTGATACCATGGACTATCTTTACAATTATTATATTAAAGTAAATCTACTTTTGCGAATCAAAATTTTAAATTCATTTTTGAAATTTCTTAAGCTGGCAAACGAGACCCTGATGAAACTTAAAGGTTCTGAAATAGAAGCAGGAACGGTTCTTGTTCCCCCTAAGTTCAGCCTAGCCCACATTTTGCATAGTATTGCTGATGGTACTCTTCTGCTTTATAAAATTGAGAAGCAGGTACAATCTGTGTCACAATGCTTTTTTCGTACATGCCAGAGTTTTGTAGTCTTTCCTTTGATGCTCTTGCTGCAGCCTCTTGTTCTGCGTTGTGGAAAAATATTGCAGACCTGTACTGCTCACCTACGTCCGGGCCCTGCCTGTTTAGCGCAGTTGGGTCATGACAGCTCCAAAAGGCTTCTAAAAGCTCGTCATATGAGACCAGAGAGGGGTCATACTCTACTTGTAGTGCCTCAGCATGCCCAGTCTGTCCTGTGCACACATCTTCATAGGTTGGGTTTTCAAGTCTTCCTCCGGTGAATCCAACCATGGTTGATGTAACTCCCTTTATTTTGCTAAAGGTTGGTTCCACACACCAAAAACATCCTGCTGCAAAGGTGGCCTTCATGGTTTTATTGAATAAATTGGTCCATTAAAACTATAGCATCAACACGAAAACTAGATTTGTATGAATGCCTTGACTATCAATTATGAAAGGCATGGATTACAAAAAATTCAGAGAATCAAAAAAGGAATACTATATCACAAAGGATGGCAAGTTTACCAAAAAGGAAGTGATACAAAAGATGGCAGAGTGGCTAAAACAAAATAGATCTGCCGAACCTGAAGACTTTCTTGAGAATTATGAGGTAAGAGAATATAATTAAAAATACGGTTTTGCCACAAGATTTATCATGTTACTTATTTTGTGCTACAGGCTTTAATTAAAATCGACAATTTGTCTACTGATTATATCTTTATTCCCAAGTCTTTTCTTAGAGCCATGCTTCTGTTTCTTATTGTAACAGCGGTAATGCCAGACGCCTTTGCTATATCTACTTGCTTTCTTCTCTCCTCATTTAGTACGCAAGATATGTAAAGGGCGGCAGCTGCAAGTCCCAGCGGGTTTTTTCCAGCAGAAATTTCCTTTTCTACCGCTTGTGATACGATATTCAAAGCATCCCTTTGTGTCTTCTCACTTATGCCTACTTGGCTTGATATTCTTGTGATAAACTCAGATGAGTCAAATGGTTCAACTTTTAAATCCAAAGTTTTAATCAAATCTCTGTAACTTCGGGAAAGGTTTTTTTTGTTTATGTTTCCTGCCTGTGCTATATCGTACAAGGTTCTAGGCGTATCTGTTTGTCTACAAGCTGCATACAATGCCGCGCACGTCAAGCTAGTAATGCTTCTGCCCCTTGATATTTTCATACTCAAGGCTTTTCTATAGATGTAAGCGGTTTTTTCTATTACCATGTCTGGTATGGCAAGTTTTGTTTTCAATGCATCAAGAGTAATAAAGGCTATCTTCAAGTTTCGATCTTTTGATCTAGATTTACTGCGTTTATCCCAAAGTTTGAGTCGATTGAATGTGTCTTTGGTATAGCTTGACAAGAATTTTCCAGATGCGTCCTTTCCCTCAGAGCTGATAACAGTAGGCAATCCCAT
>JBQTIK010000039.1:0-3069 GCA_052388195.1 Nitrososphaerota archaeon
GTTACTTGTACAATGAATATAAAAGATTATTGTTAGCTTCAGAGGCGCAAAAAATTAGAACTTTTTATTTTCAATCTAATAACAACAATAATTAGCACACCACGCAAAATTGTCACATGTACACATCGTATGATAATAGTCCTCTTGCCAAAATAGTAACACTACTCAAATCTCACAAATCTGAATATTTATCAGGTCAGGACATAAGTAATTCACTAAAACTCAGTCGTGTTGCAGTTTGGAAACACATCAAAAGACTTCAATCGCTGGGCTACAAAATAAATTCAAAACCAAAAATGGGTTACAGACTATTAAAAATAACTGAACTACTTCTTCCATGGGAAATAAATGATGGGCTTGAGACAAAACAGTTTGGTAAAAAAATCTACTATTTTGATACAATTGACTCAACACAAAACTTTGCTATTGAACTTAGTTCAAAACCACAGGAAAATGGCTCTGTTGTGATTGCACACAAACAAACTCACGGACGAGGCAGGCTAAGCAGAAAATGGATATCGCCGCACGGTGGAATATGGTTATCTTTGGTCTTACACCCAGAGTTTGAGATCTCAGCTACCACCCTATTTCCGGTTATATCATCTCTTGCACTTTCATTTTCTATAGAAAAGATTCTAAAAATAAAACCAAAGCTAAAGTGGCCAAATGATCTTTCTCTTAATGGCAAAAAAGTTGCAGGCATACTGGTTGATGTATCAGTAGAATCTGGCAAGATAGATTACTTGGTGGTTGGGGTGGGGATCAATTTTAAAATAAATTCCCAAGAAGTTGAAAAAGCAATTAAAGACACTGAAAATTATTATGGTGTAGCCACACTTGTCAAAAAAAATGATAAAATATCTCCTGTTAAGTTAGTACAAACATTTCTTTATGAGCTTGAAAAACTGTATGAGATGATATTGCGTGGGAATTCTGAGTATCTTATAAAAGAATGGACCAAAAGATCTTCCAATATTGGCAAGATGGTTACTGTTTTATCGCCAGCAGGAATGATAAGAGGCAAAGCGGTTAGGATAGACAAAGACGGAGCTCTTGTTGTATCTAGTAAAGGTAAAAGCCAGCGAATTCTTGTGGGGGACGTAACTTGAGGCTTTGTTGGGCCAACACTGACAATTTTGATGATGCTGATATTGTGATCCTAGGAATACCAGACGAGTCAAAATCCCACGCGCTGCGAAAGGGTGCATCTGAGGCTCCAGATAAGATACGAGAAATCTCCTCAATTAGGGATACCTATAACAGAGATGGAACAGTCTCACTGGGTTTTCCGTTTTCAGGATTAAAAAAGAAGATATACGATTACGGAAATATCAAAAGAACTCAGGTCAGTGAAGTTATAGATAAAATAATTTCAAAATCAAAAATACCATTATCAATGGGTGGGGATCATTCCATATCTGTTGAAATAATAAAATCTATCTCAAAAAAATATGGTTCACTGTCGCTGATTTATTTTGACGCCCATCCTGATTTTATAAGTTCTACAAGAAACTATTATGGCTCGGTTTTTTATGATGTATTGCCCTTTATAGATTTGAAATCAAGTTTGCAGATTGGAGCTAGAACGCCAGAGCAAGAAGAAATCAATAATATAAAAAAATATGATCTTACTGTAATTACTCCCTTTGACATATTAAAAAACGGCGTATCTGAAATTGAAAAATTGATACTAAATAAAGTTGGAAAAAACGTTTACATTTCTTTTGACATGGATGCAATAGATCCAGCATATGCGCCTGGGGTTTCTGTTCCTGTACCAATGGGTTTACGCAATATTGAGGCAGTTTATCTGTTAAAATCACTTGCAAGTCGTGGAATTGTTGGAATGGACATTATGGAAGTTTGTCCTGGTTACGATATTAAGGATAGAACGTCGCATTTGGCGTCAAGAATGATCGCAGAAGTAATATCGCATATGATCTAATTGGAAAACAAGTTTTTGATGTAGACATATATTTTTAATAGGCCTTTTTGTTAAGCTATCGATGTTTTCACATTTTACTATTGAGGATGCTAACAAAGTGCTTCCTTCTGTAATTAAGAAATTCAAAAACATTGTCAATTTGAAAAACGAAGTTGTTAAAATACAAAGTGAGATGGAAACAAATCCCCGCTACATGTCAGGCTTTAAAGATTATACGATAAAAAAACAAGAACTTAATACCGCGATAACCAATTTTTACAAAGCTATTGAAGACTTGGAAAGTACAGGAGTTATGGTAAAAAGTATAGAGGAAGGACTGCTTGACTTTCCTTCCCTAAGATTCAATGAGGAAGTTTGGCTTTGCTGGAAAGAGGGAGAAACTGAGATAAAATTCTGGCATGGAAAGGATGAAGGTTTTACGGGACGAAAACCCCTTAGTGTAAGTGACGAGTCTCTAGTGTGAAATTAGTCAAATTTGATTAACATTAGAAAACGATCAATGATAATTTGTAATTGTTTTCATAATAAATAAAGATCAAATATCACTTTTGTTCGTAAAATAACATGAGAAGATTTTGGGAGAATAAAAGAGAAAAAGAGGAGATTGAAGGAGATTTAGAATCTGGAGAAGGGACATTTAACATAGAAGAAGGGGATTTGATTTCAGAAGAAGCAATAATTAAAGACAAGGAACGATTTGGAAGGGTTCGTAATAGTCTGATGAAGTACCTGAGAGCAAAGTATGGCGACAGGGTAGCAGACAGAGCCTTATGGAGAGTAAACAGAAGGATGACAGAAGGTTATCTTAATGGCAAAACACTAAATAACTTTTATAGACATTCAACGAAACTGATCGAGTAAAATGCTATGAATACTAGCCTTATCGGCATAGGTTTGGCAATTGGATTAGTTATTGGTAGTGGAGGATTGTATTTTGTATTATCAGAACAAATTCTAAGTACCGATGTTTTACCATCTGTAAAGAAATTACAAGATGAAATTGAATCAAAACAAGAAAAAGTGAATTCTCTAACAAAAGAGAATGATGAAATAATGAAATTTTCCACACAATTACAAGAAGAGAATAAAAAACTAGAATCTGAATTGAAAGACATTAAGGAAAC
>JBQTIK010000040.1:0-2880 GCA_052388195.1 Nitrososphaerota archaeon
CAGTTGTCTTTGTTCCTACCGTTATCAAATCAATTAATGACCACGAACTAGGTGGTATAATCAGATATGCACAAAAGAACTTAGATGTTGTTCATGCAGTAAACTTCCAACCAGTTTCACTAACAGGAAGAATGGGCAAGAAAGAGCGTGAGAAATACAGAATCACAATTCCTGACTGCATTCAAAGAATAGAAGAGCAGACAAACGGTGAAGTCACTGTGGATGACTGGTTCCCAGTTCCAAGCTGTATGCCACTGACAAATGTTATAGAGGCATTTTCAAGCAAACCAAAATACGAGTTATCAATTCACTTTGCGTGTGGTGCTGGTACATACATCTTTGAAGACCAAGAAACGAAAAAGTTTGTACCGCTGACTAAATTTGCAGATATTCAAGGTATGTTAGAACTCTTTGAAGACAAGGCAGAAGAGATTCGATCTGGCAAGAACAAGTACTTTACAATGCTTGAAGTTGTCAGAAAACTTTCAAGCTTCGTTGATAAGAAGCAGCAGCCAGCAGGCCTTGACTTAGCAAAGATGTTTGGAAACATCTTGATGAAGAGGTCGTTTGATTCTGTAGGCTCGTGGCATGTCAAAGGACTCTTCTTGGGCATGATGCACTTCCAAGACAAATACAACGAAGATCTGGAAAGACTGCAAAGATGTGATATTCATTATGTTACACCAGATCTTAGAATAATTCCATTCTGTGCATTTAACGTAATTCCAGAATGGTATAGAGACAGAATTCAAAAGAAATATTCTATCACGGTGGAAGAATGGGAGAAAAAAGTAGGCACAAAACTCGAGGACGGCCTGTATAGAGGAATAATGCGAAGAGGAGCGGGCGACGAACTTGCTGCAGGCTGCGTAAAGAGCCAGATATTCCATCAAGCATCTCAAAGTTTGATGTAAACTATAGGTTGTTTTACCATAAATTTGAATTTTAAAGATTTGTCTATTGGATAATTGATGACATATGGGATAAACTATTCATTCATCAATGTTTTTCTTGTTTACGATTTATCATGTTAGCTAAATCAATTCCTCTACATATCTCGGCATCATCTTGAGATGTTAAAAATTCTAGCTCTTTTCTTATTCATATTAGAATAACCAATTGCAACAAACATTCCTCCTACTGAATACTCCATGATTGTTTCAACTGTTTCAAAAGGGGTTATAGGAAGATCAAATAGTTTTTTCTCATTAATGGCATCTTCATTTGCTGTGAATGCCACATACTGATGGAAGGAGGATGTCTTAAGTAAAGATATATTATTCGTGAAGCCACCAGTTCCAAAAATTATAACCTTTTTCATGTTTTAATCAACCCCGATAGTATTACTTAAATAAATTATGTTTACGGTTTTCAATTATGATTTCTCATAAACATGTAAGTATAGTTCATAATACTGTTGAGCTATATTGCTCCAATCATATTTTCTCACAATTTTTGAGGCTCGTTCTGCTATTTTCATACCTTCACCATCTTCTATGATCTTATGAACTGCATTAGAAAAATCCTTAACATTACATTCAGCAAAATAGATGGAATCTTCCGATATTGATTGTAATTCTGGTATCTTAGATGCAATAACTGGACATCCACTTGCCCATGCCTCTAAAATGACTGTTGGAAATCCTTCAATTTCGCTTGGCATAACAATGCAATAAGCTGATTTCATAAAAGATATTACCTCTTCCCAAGGTCTGTCAAAAAACATCTTAGAAGGATAATGTATGTTCTCACTGATCTCTTTAAATAACTCATAACCTTTAATCTTGTCTTTTCTCCCCACAAACAAAACATATTTTGCTTCTGATGGTTTGATTTGTTGAATTTTATCTAAAGAAACTCCATTTGGAATATATCTCCAACCTCTTATTTTTGCCCAGTGGGGATTAACGGTAGTAATAACATCAAATAATTCAACATTCTTCTTAAGAAAATTTGTAACTATATTTCCTAAAACACCATACTGTCTTATTAATTCCATAATGTAATCTCCATGTATTGTGAGTATGGCATTTTTATGGTTCTTAACTACTCCAGAAAACTTTGGATTGTGAACATGAATAATGTCTACGTCTATTTTGATTTTTTTTAATTTATAGTAAAATGATAATGATTTTAATTTTGGTATGTTAAGATAACCAATACTATTCACATCAAACATCTGAAACTCGCATTTGTCTTTAAGATGTTCATACAAATTGTATACATGTCTACCAGAACCACTTATGCCACCAAAAGTTGAATTGATTAATGCTATCTTTAGAACCATGATCACAATCTCATGTAAGAAAATGGGTTGTTGTTTTATCAGTCTTTTTTGCTATCTTTTTTGATAATGATTGACTAATTATGAGGTTCATGTAAGCAATTTTACATAATAACATATAAGCAAATAGTCAACTAAACTCCGTGATCTAGCGTTTTGAGACTACTTATTGGCGGTGCCAGTTCAAAATTATTTCATCTTAGAGAATTAGGTAATGCTCTTACAAAATTTGGTATTGAATACAGACTAGTTAAGGATGTGGATGTTTATGGTGGTTTTCCGGATGGAAAATATACTCATTGGATGCAAACTCTTGCAAAGTTCAAAGAACTGATTAAAGAATTCAAGCCAGATGCAGTACTAATTGATAGGCCAGGTAGCTATTTTGGTTTAGCAACTTTGAAAACAGATCTTCCACTGCTTATACATTTAAGAGGTGATTTTTGGAGTGAAGTCAAATGGGTTAGAGAAACATTGTATACTAAACCACATACGCGGTTTGCTTTATGGTGGAGAAAAAGAATTGCAGAAAAATGTTTCAAAAACGCTACACTCATTTTGCCAATTTGCAAGTATCTCGAAAATACAGTTAAACT
>JBQTIK010000041.1:0-12629 GCA_052388195.1 Nitrososphaerota archaeon
TCCGGGCATACAAGATACAGTGCAACACGCTTCTGTCATTTCAGGGTATGATGAGGTGGAAAAAACGATCATGCACTACTTTCCACATCCTGATACAGTTGGCGCGATTCCAGAACAAAAATTTGATCAACAATGGGCAGAAGATGGTAGACTGATGCTTCTTATTGCACCACCGGATATACTTTCTAAAGTAAATGCAGAAAATAAAGAAATGGAAAAATCAAACAGGCTTTGCTTTATTTCGGAGAGACTGCGCTTGCAGGGAAAATCAGAGGATGCAATAAATGTTCTAAAAAAGGCAATTGAAATAAGTAAAAACAACTCTATTGCGCTCTGTCTTCTAGGTGGGATGCTAAATGATCAAAACTCTCCTGATGCAGTGCAATACTATCAAAAAAGTATAGAATACAACAAGCAATGTTATCTCGCGTATCGTGGTCTTGGAAATTATTACCTAAAAATAAAGGATTATCCAAACGCAGAGATGTATTATTCGAAGGCAATTGAAATCAACCCAAACAGGTTTGGCCCAATTTACAAAAATCGTGGTTTGGCAAGGTTGGAACAAAATAAAAAAACCACAGCAAAAGAAGATTTTAAGACCTATCTAATACAGATGCCAAATGCCTCAGACCGAAATAATATACTTGAAGCAATAAAAGAATTGTAATTATTATATTATTATAACCCAAGAGGTTACAATAGAACAATTAACGTGATTAGATGGATTGCATTTTTTGTAAGATAGTACAAGGAAAGATTCCTGCAAGAAAAATAATGGAGACAGACAAATCATTAGCATTTTTGGATGCATTCCCATTAACAAAAGGTCACACACTCGTTATTCCAAAAAATCATTATGCCAAGATTCAAGAAATGAAAAAAGAAGACAACACAGATCTCTTTGGTACTGTACGAATTATGGTAGGTAGAATAGAGCGCTTGGCACCCTCTTCACTTATAGCAATTCACAATGGTAAAGAAAGTGGACAGGAAGTTCCGCATGTTCATGTCCACATAATCCCACGTAATAATGATGACGGAGCAGGTCCAGTTCATGGTATGTTTAGACAAAGGCCAAAGCTTACTGATAGTGAATTTGAAGATCTTGCACAAAAGCTTCGAGACAAAAATTAAGATTTATACTTGGAAAATTTGCTTTCGTAGCAGTGTACGATTTTGACTCGGGCTATATAGGAAAGCCAGCAATAGAACTCACTGTAGATAGATGGGTTCAGGGAAACCCAACCACTCTTGCAGAACTTAGGGAAAAAGTTATCTACATTAATTTTTTTCAAATGCACTGTCCTGCCTGTCTTGCCCACTCACTTCCACTAGCTGTCGTTTGGCACAAAAAATATGCACAAAAAGGCCTTGAAGTAATAGGTATGCATACGGTTTTTGAAGACTTTGAGGAACAGTCTACCAGTAATTTTGAAAAGTTCGTAAAGGAAAGTGATTTGCCTTTTAGGATTTGTATAGACAAACCAGCAGATGGTCAAATGATTCCAATTACAATGCAGGCATATCAGACAGGTGGAACACCGGCCTCTGTTGTAATTGATAAAAAGGGAATAATACAGTTCAAGAGGTTTGGTTATTACGATCAAAAATCTCTTGATCTTTTGCTTGAAAAACTCTTGGCAGAATGAGATTTGTAAAACACTTAATCGCCCAATTAAATGCGGAGTGCGGGATTTGAACCCGCGACCTTCAGCTTGGGAAGCTGACGTCGTGCCAGGCTGGACTAACTCCGCCCAATGCAAGCTGGATACCTAGCATTATATAGTTTAATTACCAAAATGATGCATGGATGCAAAATGCCCAGAGTGTGAAAAAATCGCAGTACTTGATGATGATGTAACAAACGTTAAATGTCCTTATTGTGGCTTTGTGGCAAAATACGATGACTATCTAAAAATAATGAAGCAAAGAGTTGGTGACTTGGTCAGCAACTTTAATCCTGACAGAGCTGGATATTAAATTACCAAAATGAACCCTTGTCTGAACAATCAAGGTGTGCACCACAGTTATTACAAAACATGTGACAGACTTGCATTGAGATCATAGATTTTTTACATTTAGGACATTTGATCTCTTCTACCATGATTTCATTTTAAGCACATGATTATTTTAAAGGATTTTGGTACAAAGATTAATTAATAGTGTAAAGACTTTTTCCAAATGCTTGGCCATATTTAAGATTACAATATCTGATAAAAAAGGAAGATGCATAATAAGGGAGCTAAAAGAAAAAGACGCAAATCCACTTTTGGGTTTGCAGATAGGAACTGAAGTTGATGCTGCTATAATAAGTCAAGCCGGCAAGATGAGAATAACAGGTGGGAGTGACAAATCAGGCGTGCCAATGAGAGCTGACATCCATGGTGGAGCAAGAAAATACATTCTACTATCAAAAGGTGTTGGTCTTCAGGATGCAGAAAAGGGACAGCGTTTTCGTAAGCTTATACGAGGAAATATAATCACAGAAGAGGTTTATCAGATAAATTGCGTTCTAGATAATGAGTTAAAAATAGACGAAGCTGCACAAGCAGCACCTCAAGAAAAACAAGAAAAAGCGGAGAGTCCAAAAAAGGCATAAGTTAACATAGGTGGTTTTTAAAACTTGGATATTGCATTGGCGTGAAACTCTTCCTGATTGGTACATAAAAAAATACGGTCACCAGCCCTGCGTTAACATTGGAACAGCCGGTCACGTTGATCACGGAAAAACAACACTTATCCAAGCTCTTACAGGAGTGTGGACTAGTGCCCACAGCGAGGAGCTAAAGCGCGGAATCACAATCCGCGTAGGATATGCAGATGCAGCATTTTACAAATGCAAAAGATGTGAGCCTCCGTTAGGATATTCGGTCTCCCCAAAATGCAACAACTGTGGAAAGGAAAGCGAACTATCACGAGTTGTAAGCTTTGTAGACAGTCCAGGTCACGAAAGCCTTATGGCAAACATGCTTTCTGGTTCTGCTTTAATTGATGGCGCCATCCTTGTGATTGCAGCAAATGAAAAGGTGCCACAACCACAGACAAAAGAACATCTTCTCGCTTTACAAACACTAGGAATACAACAAATCGTACTTGTACAAAACAAGGCAGATTTAGTTTCTTACGAAGATGCTATGACAAATTATACTGATATTGTAAAGTTTGTCAAAGGGACAAATGCTGTCAAAGCACCGATAATTCCAATTTCTGCCCAATCAAAGCTAAATATGGACGCTCTGATTGGTGCAATAGAATCCACAATTGAGACTCCAAAAAGAGATGAATCAAAAAATACTATTCTGCATGTACTACGTTCATTTGATGTCAACAAGCCTGGCACTAAAATAAAGGATATCAAAGGAGGTGTTATAGGTGGAAGTATAACTCAAGGTACTTTCAAAGTAGGAGAGGAAATTGAGATAAAGCCAGGACTGGCAAATGAGAAAAATTCAACCTATGAACCAATAATAACAGAGATCTCTTCGCTTGGAACAGGTGCAGGTCTTGTCGATGAAGTAAGACCTGGAGGTCTTGTTGCAATAGGAACAAAGCTTGATCCTTCAATGACTCGAAGTGACTCTTTGATTGGTTCTGTGATTGGCAAGCCAAATACTCTACCAGAAAATTCTTCTAGCGCAAAAATTGAAATAAATCTTTTTGATACGGCAGTAGGTTCAGTAGATGAAATAAAGGTTTCATCTGTACAAGTAGGGGAATCATTGAGATTAAGCATAGGAACAGCTCCAGTTCTTTCCAAGGTAACTAGTGTCAGAGGAGAAAAAGTAGAAGTGCAGTTCAAAAGGCCCGTCTGTCTTTTTGAAAAAGGAAGAGTTGCAATAAGTAGAAGAATAGCAGAAAGATGGAGACTAATTGGAGCAGGTGTAGTAATTGGTTGAAGTTATATGTGATACCAGTTTTTTGATGATTCTTGCCTCTAAAAACATCAAAAACATGTCAAATCTTGAGACAGAGCTTGGAACAATTTAATTTGTGGTACCAGACATGGTCGTAGAAGAGCTTGAAAAAATCTCCCAGAGCACTAATCTTAAAAAAAAACTTCTGCATTTGGTGCTATAAAAATAATAAAAGATTTTAAAATAGTCAAAATCTCAGGAAGTTCTGTTGATGACGCCATAGTATCATACATAACTAAGAATAAGGGAATCATAGCTACCGTAGATACTGATCTTAAAAAAAGAGTAAGAAACTTTGGTGGCTCTATTCTTTCTCTGACAAACAACAGAATTGTTTTGGAACCTAGTAAGATTTAACTTGAACAAAAATTAATTTCTAATAATGTTTGAATACAAAGGAATTAAAATAAGATGGCATGGTCACGATACTTTTACACTAGAAAAGGGGCTTACAATTTGTATAGATCCATACAAATTGTCAAGATCTATACCTACAGACATCGTATTAATTTCACACAATCATTTTGATCATTTAAGTTTGGAGGACTTGAAGAAAACGTCATCACCTAATACAATAATTGTTGCTGCAAATGAATGCATGTCACAGCTCTCAAAAATCCCATCAAAAGAAAGAATCGGTCTTGCACCAAGTCAAGAAAAAACATTAAATGATGTACAAATAAGAGCTGTCCCTGCATACAACATAGACAAGATAAATCCTGACACGCACAAGCCTTTTCATCCAAAAGAAGACAACAAGATTGGCTTTGTTATCACTATTAATGGAATATCAATTTATCATACCGGTGACTCGGATCTCATTCCAGAAATGAATAATTTGAAAGTAGATGTTTTGCTTGTTCCAGTTAGCGGAACATATGTGATGACCGCAAAGGAAGCTGCAATGGCTGTAGAGAAAATTAAACCAAAGGTTGCTATTCCAATGCATTATGGAACCATCGTCGGTAGTGAAACTGATGCAAAAGAATTCAAAGACATGGTTAGATCATGTGAAGTACATATTCTTGCAAAAGAGTAATAAGTCTAACAAATTCCACACAAATTGATTGATTTCTAACACAAGATTATTTAGGATTAGTAATTTTGAATTTCATCTACACCATCTATTGATTATTGGCATACTTGCAATTTCCTTTTCCACATCTGCTATGATCAGATCCCAAGCAGCAGATTACGGTTTTGAGCTAAATGAATTCGATCCTTTCTTTAATTATAGAGCGACCAAGTACCTCGTAGAAAATGGCATAAATGCATACATTAACTGGCACGATGACATGAGCTGGCATCCCGAAGGAAGGAATGTTTTTGCTACATCACAGGTTACATTGCATCTTACAACGGCATTTTTGTACCAGATTTTTGGGATTGGCTCAAGTCTTTATGATTTTACTATAATATTACCAGTTATTTTTGGCTCACTTACAGCAATAGTTATCTTTGCATTGGTTAGGGTAATTGGTGGAACAACAGCTGGTCTTTTTGCTTCCCTTTTTTTTGCACTATCTCCAGGAATAATAATTAGAGGTACAATAGGGTGGTTTAAGTCAGAACCGCTTGGACTTTTTTATGGTCTATTAGCTCTCTATCTCTTTCTTAGTGGTCTAAAATCACAAAACCACAAAATTGCTTTTGCGAAATTAATTGGTGGGGGTTTATTTTTAGCTATTGGTTTTACATCATGGGGAGGAATTCAATTCTTTCTCATACCATTAGGACTGTTTATTATTGCTCTACCATTTATTAGGAAAGATCATAAATTCCTACTCTGGGCAGTGCCTGTATTTGTAGCTGCTACCATGATGATGTCAGCAGTATTTGCAAGACCAGGCATTAGTTTTTTGACAGGTGTAGGTGGATTTGCACTTATTGGACCAACCATATTTCTAGTCATTCTAATATTTATTCAGAAATTTAACCAACAAAATAGTATACGGAACAGCTTGGTGTTTTTAGGTGGTTCCATTATAACTGGTCTTGCGATAATCTCCTCCAACATTCTTTCATTACCAAACTTTCGTTATCTTAATGCAATAAATCCATTACTTACTACAAAAGATCCACTGGTAGACTCTGTTGCAGAACACGCAACACCAACTCTTACTCAATCTTTCACATTTCTGTCTGTCTTACTACTGTTTGCTGGTATAGGAATATGGCTTATTTTTAGAAAAGTAGAAGAGAATCAAAACATCTCTTTACCGGTAGGAATTAAAAATGAAATGACTGTCTTTGCCTTGATTATAGGTCTTGTTGGTGTCTATGCAGGTGCGACTTTTGCAAGATTGGAACTTTTTTCAGCCATTTCTGTGATTATACTTTCATCAGTTGGGTTGGCTGTAATAACATCTGAGATACTAAAGAAAAAAATTATCCAAACTAAAAAATCCATACGAACAACAGGACGAATTACACAGATATCATATACTGCTGTTATAATTGCACTTCTTATTGTACCTACCATTTTTCCGGCAAACGCGAATTGGGTATCGATGGTCAAAGCACCTCCAACCATTCTTAATGGAGGTTCTAATTTTGCAATTGTAACAGATGACTGGCCAGCAAGCTTGGAATGGATTAAAAATAATACCACAAAAGACGCTGTAGTTGCTTCATGGTGGGACTATGGATACTGGATAACTACACTGGGTGAGAGAAAATCACTTGTGGATAATGCTACTTTAGACACGCACAAAATAGCCAAGATAGCAAAAATGTTTCTGAGTTCTCCTGATCAAGGATGGAAGATTCTACAAGAACTTGATGCAGATTACGTTCTTGTGTATGCAGTTGGACAAAAGCTTGTTACAACTGACCAAGATCTTTACGTACTTGGTGGTGGTGGCGATGAAAGCAAAAAACAGTGGTTTATTCGCATTGCAGGAGAAGATATATATCAATTTATTCAAAATGATGGATTTACTCCAACAGATTTCTTTTGGGGAAACACTTTGTTAGGATATATGTTTCCATTCGCACCTGTGGCTTATGTTGATTTGGAAAGAGATCTACAGTCGGAAACTTACCAGCTTGGATATACAGCTGTTTACACAAAAAAAATCAAATATGAAACAGACAACGATCCCTTAAAACTAGTGTACTCTTCACCTAGCTTTGATAGAAAGGATGCTGGTCCAATTTCTGTAGTATTAGTATATAAAATAAATCACAATTATGTTATGCCAGAAACAACCCAGACTAATCTAGAAACAGAATCTGTAGTTAGACCTACAGCCAATAGATATTGAAGCTGTACATATAAAGAAAGCAGTCATTCAAACCGAGTCTACAACTCCGTAGGAAAAACCTCTTTGTGATTTAGGAATGTTGGAATGAACATAACAAGATTTACTTATACCGATCAGAAATGCGATATCTTGCGTATTTATCATCTGGCGAATATTTTCCAGGATGAACTGTTACAGTTTTGTTGTTGCATTGTGGGCAATCATCCTTTAGTGTATACCTCTTGCAGTTAATACACTTGCGCATCTGAAATCGCATACTAACCCTCACGAGTTTTCTTTGACTCTTCCCTCGTAAATTTGTAGGTACTACCTTTCTTTTCTATAGTCTGAATTGTTGAAAGGACTGGCTTCAGTGCTTTTTCAGCCGTTTTGAAGTTTTGGGCAGACACTATAAGTCGATATTTTGGTGCACCGATGTAAATTATTTCTATAGCGGCATCCTTGTTTTCTATAGCTTCAAGGAGCGCTTTTTTTATGATTTCAACCCCATTAGATTTTGTACATGTAAGCTCTAAGATACCACGTATCTCTACATGTGTAACTTGAATCTTTGAACTGATCTCTTCTATTACAGAAAGGACTTTTTTGGATAAGTTAAGACCATCCAAGACACCAATTCCTTTTGATACAATTTCTGAAAAAGCATCATAGACCGAACCAAACTTGCTAATAAGAACATCATTTAACCTTTCTATTTCTGCTTGGGCAAGCCCAGTTTTTGTCTTTAGATTTTCAATAAGAACTTGTTCTTTTTCATTTCTTTTTATCTCAAGAAGTTTTTTTTTCTTTTGATCACTGGAAACTTGTTTTAAAGATAGATCTATCTCAGATCTTGCTGAATTGACGCGTTTTACTAGTAGAACCTTTTTCTCTCCAGCTCTGACGAACTTCTCTACATGTCGGATCCAACCAGTTGCAATCTCAGATATATGCAAGAATCCTTGAATGTTATTGTATTCATCAAGACTAACATACGCTCCCTGATCCATAATCTTTGTGACTGTAGCAACAACAATCTCACCTACCTCTGGAAGCTCCTGAATTTCAGTTGTCATAGTGTTTCAAATTTTTATTGCTTAATTTAATGTTGCTGGTTAGAAATCAATCCCTTTCTTGGCTTTTATTCCAGCGTTGAATGGATGTTTAATCTCTTTCATTTCTGTAACAAGATCTGCAGCTTCTATAATTTCCTCTTTTGCATAATTTCCTGTAAGTATTAAACTCAGATGCGGTGGTTTGATTTTTATTACATCCAAAACCTCTTCTAGTTTTATCAGTCCAAGATTGACAGCATAGTTTATTTCATCAAGTATTACAATATCATAATCTCCTGATCTAACTTTTTCCCTACTTATACGAAGAGCCTCATCAGCAATTTTTTTGTGTTTTTCAATCGGAGTTTTGTCGTCAACAATTCCAACGAAACCCTTTCCTATTGCAGTCAACTCAAACTCTGGTTCAAGTCTTTTTGATGAAGTCATCTCACCATAATGCCAAGATCCTTTAATGAATTGTATCATACAAATCTTGTAATTGTGACCTACAGCTCTTAACGCAATTCCAAGGGCCGCAGTTGTTTTTCCCTTTCCTTTACCCGTATATACTATAACAAGTCCATCTTTTCCCATCCTTTTTTTGGTTTCAGCTGTAAACTAAAAAGATTAGGGTCATTCAAACATAGTGACTAACCTTAGGAAAAGCAAATTTTGCCTAAATAATTATAGGTTAGGTAAATCCTTCCCATAAGACTCTCTGTATATAGAATATGTTCGTAGAAGAGCCTATGGCAGAAGCTGGTCTTGTATACTATGGTGACATGATAGGTGTTATGATTGCAATGGCCGTAGTTTGCTTTAGCTTGCGAGCCAAGAGACCACATGGACCTACCGCCGAAGCTGGATCGTAGTATCTGATCAAAAAGAGGGTTTTTTGCCCTTTTGTTAGTGGAACTAAGTTCAGGCACTTTTGACAAGAGACATGAATGATTCAGAAAACTTCTAGATTCATGCTTTCAAAATCAATATAAACAGCTCTTGAATTCGTTTAATTTTTTGTGATAAATGAAATACAAAGGAAGGTGAATACACAATAAAAGACGCCATGTTCAAACATCCATTTAAATAAAAATCTGTAATATTGATGAGAATTGGAAATACCAAGAATCATAGTTGCGGGAACAACAAGTAATGTTGGCAAGACTTCAATTACTACAGCAATTATACATGGTATAAAAAAACGTGGATATTCTGTACAACCTTTTAAAGTAGGGCCTGATTTCATAGACCCAAGTTATCTCTCAACGGTTTCTGGAAGATTGGCCAGAAATCTGGATCCATGGATAATGGGCTCGCAAGGGGTTGTGAAAAGCTTTGTCAAAAACTCTGATTCTGATTTTTCTGTAGTAGAAGGTGTTATGGGTTTTTATGATGGGTTTTCCGGCACAACCAACTTTTCAAGCACATATCATGTTGCTAATATTTTAAAAACTCCAGTGATTCTTGTTTTAGATGCAAGCAAAACGGCAAGATCTATAGCTGCAATAGCACTTGGATTTACAAAATTTCAGAAAAATTCTAGAATAATGGGATTAATTTTAAATAAAATAGGTAGTAAAAAACACGAAGAACTTTGTAAGCAGGCTCTAGCCACACTAAAGTTACCAATACTTGGTGTGATTCCAAAGCAGACTAATCTTACAATGGAATCTAGACACCTTGGACTGATTCCAGTCAAAGAAAGCCAATCCGTCCAATCTAAGATACGAATGGTTGCAAAATCAATTTCTGATTTTATTGATATTGATAAAATAATTCAGATGGGAAAAAAAGCATCACCTCTTCCAAAAATTTCACTGGATAAAAAACCAAAACACAAAACAACAATAGCTGTTGCCTTGGATGAATCATTCAATTTTTACTACCAAGACAATCTTGATGCTCTGAGGACAGAAGGAGCTATGATTAAATTCTTTAGTCCTGTCTCAGACTCGAAAGTACCTGATTGTGATGGCATCTACATAGGGGGTGGATTTCCTGAGATTATTGGAGGATCTCTTGAAAAAAATCAAGGAATGCAAAAAACCATTAAAAAGCTTGCTGAAAATGACCTTCCTATCTATGCGGAATGCGGTGGATTGATGTATCTTACAAAATCAATTGACTATAATTATAAGAAATTCAAGATGATAGGACTTTTTGATGCTACAACCAAAATGCAAAAAAGGCTTAAACTAAATTACACCAAAGCTACTGTCTCTCGCGACTGTCTCATTTCAAAATCTTTTAAAGTAATACAAGGCCACGAATTCCACTTTTCTGAACTAGAATCATTACGTAATGATGTTAAGTTTGCGTACGATCTATCTATAGGCATTGGTATAAAGAATAGAAAAGATGGGTTGATGGAGCATAACACACTTGCTTCCTACATGCACCTACATTTTGCAAATTCAGCTTTTGCAAAAAACTTTGTACAAAGTTGCATTAAAAATTCAAGAAGATGATTTTTCTTTTAAGAGCTTAAAGAGTGCGTTAACTATTGCTGAAGCGCATGGGCTACCGCCCTTGCGACCTTTGTTAGTAATGTACGGCGTTTGAAGTGTTTGTAGCTCTTCTTTTGATTCTACAGCACATACAAAACCCACAGGAACTCCAATCACAAGAGCTGGCTGCGTTGCTTTTTCTTTAATCATTTGTACTACTTCTCCAAGAGCAGTAGGCGCATTACCTATTACAACTATGCCACCATTCATTTCTGATGAAGTCATACGCATCGAAGTCTGGGCGCGTGTCTTGTTGAATTTTTTTGCATGACTAGCTATGTTGGGTTCAGAAATGTTGCAAATTACCTTATTACCAAATTTCCTCAAGTTTTCTTTGTTAATGCCGCCTATCACACCATCTACATCAACTACAATATTGCAGCCAATTTTTAGAGATTTGATGCCACTCTGTATTGCATCTTTATGAAAAATTATCATATTTTCTCGTGCAAAATCAAAATCAGCAGTTGCATGAATTACCCTTCTGACTATAGGCCATTCATCCTCACTATAGTTGTGTCTTCCAATCTCCCCATCTATTATTTCAAAACTTTTGTCTTCAATGGATTGACCCTTTTCAGTAATCATTTTCAGCCTCTTTAGCTCGTTCTAGTACTAGATCAACTAATTTATCGTCCATTCCAAGGTGTTCTGTAACGAAAATATTTTTTATGTTTGATCTTTCAATTGCTGGGTTGAGATCTTCATAGATGTCTCTTTTTACATGTGCACCTTTGTGCAAAAAGTATGGAACAACGATCAAGACCATTGGTGAATTTTTTGCAGATTCTTCTATTCCCTGTGAGATATTAGGCTGTTCAATTTCCAAAAAGCAATAACTAATGTTTCTATATTGGTGTTTTAATTCATCTACCACATATTTGAGTGATGTTCTTGCTTCGGGATCTTTACTTCCATGCCCAATAAGCAAAACATCGACTTTCTTTTTAGAAAGTAAAATGTTGCTTTTTGCAAGAGTAGACTCAATTCTTTCATCGACAATTTCTATCATAAGTTTATGAAAGCTCATTGGTTTTGAAATTGCAACTTTGATTTTACTTTTAGGTTTGAGCTCTACAACTGTATTAACAGCAGCTTTAACCTTCCTTCCCGGATATAGAAAATATGGTACTATGGTTAAAGCTTCTATATCCTCTCCAAAACTCTTTTTCATTCCATCTTCAATATATGGGGGAATCACTTCCAAAAAACAATAATCTGAAAATAAATAATCTCCCCTTGTTTTAGCTTTCTCGCAGATGTATCTCAGTTCATCTCGTACTTCCTTCTCCCTACTTCCTCTGTCTATTAGTAAAAGTCCTTTTTTCATTTTAGAATCCTTGCTATTGCTATAGTCAAAATTGGTGGAAATTTTTGTTTTTCAACTATTAAACTGCCAGCAGAGCTCTTAAGCGCCGCTGCTTCAGAAACACTTGCTGTTCCCTCAAAGGCCAGGACAGTTTCTGATGGATTTGGTATAGTTATTTTGGCAAGCTCTTCTTTTTCGTAATAGTCTACTGGAAGATTCATTTCATTTGCTAAATCTTGCAATCCTTTTACACGATCTTCTTTTCTAATAGATGCAAATCTTGCAATCGATTTTGGGCTCAGTTTGAATTTTTTCATGCAAAAATCTAAACCCTCTCTAATTATCTCCTTTGTGGTATCCAAGTGTAATCCAACACCTATGACCAAACTTTTTGGCCTATACACGACGGCATTTTTTAAAATGTCATTATTTTCTATTATTCTATCTGAAATTATCAAATATCCTTTGCAATCTGATTTGTCTAATTCTTTCATACTATTGTATATTAAAACGTTTCTTGGGAATTCTGTCTTTCGAGTCCAACAATCTTTTTCTCCTGTATCTTGGAAAATTCCTATTTTTTATTAGTTTAACAT